>NZ_AUAF01000004.1 GCF_000428585.1 Zooshikella ganghwensis DSM 15267
GGAGACAACGATTGGTCAGCTAGTAGAAAGGTTTAATATTCAGCGAACCAAAGGCAGAACACTATGGAGCTTGACTAATCGAATTACCCGCAAGCTATTATCACACAGTTTGTGTGTATTATTTAATAGGAACCAAGGCAATGCTCCTCTTCAGTTAGCTAAATTAATAGGCTAAAAAGTCGAGCATCGCGTTAAAATAGTATTAACAGAGCCACTTTTAATAAAAATAATACATAAAAAATATACCCATAACGAAGATTTTTTAGGGGGGCAGTTAAATGCTCCTGCATAAACTGCATTGCCACCCTCCCTAATGGCCAAGAGCACCAATCTCGATATCCTTTAGGGTAAGCACAATGGATAGTGCGCATAAAAATGATTCGTTAAGGGTATACGTCAAGCGATGTAAACCCTCGCCAAGGGGTTAACAACAAGGATACGACATGTTCAAAATAAAAAACCACGCGGTAAAGGAATCCTTTAAAACCGCATACATTACTGAACAGAACTATCAAGAACTGTACCAAGAATCAATCAACAATCCAGATGCTTTCTGGGCAGAACAAGCCAAAGTCCACCTGCATTGGTTTTCACCATGGGAAAAAGTTTATCAAGGAGACTTTGCGCAAGGCGACGTTGCTTGGTTTGTCGGTGGCAAGCTAAATGTTACCTATAACTGTATTGATCGCCACTTGCCAACCAAAGCCAATCAAACTGCGATTATTTGGGAAGCAGATGAACCAGGCCAGTCACTCATCATTACTTACCAGATGTTACATGATCACGTGTGTCGTATGGCTAATGTCTTAAAAGAACGGGGTGTTAAAAAAGGTGATCGGGTTTGTATTTATATGCCCATGATCCCTGAAGCCGCTTATGCCATGCTTGCCTGTGCCCGAATCGGTGCGATTCACTCTGTAGTGTTTGGTGGCTTTTCTCCAGAGTCTCTAAAAGAACGTATTTTAGATGCTGACTGCTCTGTTGTTATTACTGCTGATGAAGGTGTGCGTGGCGGTAAATTTATTCCCCTCAAACAAAATACCGATGCAGCCTTAGAGCATTGCCCCGATGTTCATTCAGTGATTGTTATAAAGCGCAATGGCGGAAACATTGCCTGGAAAGCGGGAAGAGACATTTGGTATCACGAACTTGCTGCAAAAGTAGCTTCCAGTTGCCCACCAGAAACAATGGATGCCGAAGACCCATTATTTATTCTTTATACATCGGGTTCAACAGGGAAGCCCAAAGGCGTTTTGCACACTACAGGTGGCTACCTGCTACAAGCAACCATGAGCTTTAAATATATCTTTGACTATCAGCCTGGGGAGGTATATTGGTGTACTGCTGATGTTGGCTGGGTAACGGGTCACTCTTATATCATTTATGGTCCCTTAGCCAATGGTGCAACTACCTTAATGTTTGAAGGTGTACCAACCTACCCAACTCCTGCACGCTGTTGGGAAGTGGTTGATAAACATAACGTTAATATTTTCTACACAGCCCCTACAGCCATTCGTGCACTTATGGCACAGGGGCGTGAGTTTGTCAGCAATACCTCTCGCAAATCCCTTAGACTGCTTGGCACTGTAGGGGAACCCATTAACCCTGAGGCCTGGGAATGGTATTACCATGTCGTTGGGGATGGACGCTGTCCTATAGTTGATACCTGGTGGCAAACGGAAACAGGTGCAATTTTAATTTCGCCATTCCCTGGTGCAAGCACTCTTAAACCAGGCTCTGCAACAAAACCTTTTTTCGGTGTAAAACCTGCACTGGTTGATAACAATGGTCAGCTGGTCGAAGGCCCTGGCTCAGGAAATTTAGTTATTACAGGGAGTTGGCCTAGCCAAATCAGAACGGTTTATGGCAATCATCAGCGTATGCTAGATACCTATTTTTCGACCTACCCTGGCTATTACTTTACAGGGGATGGTGCACGACGGGATGAAGATGGCGACTATTGGATCACCGGACGAGTTGATGATGTGCTCAATGTTTCAGGTCATCGTATGGGAACAGCTGAAGTGGAAAGTGCACTTGTGCTACATGATGCTGTTGCTGAAGCAGCCGTGGTTGGTTATCCCCATGAAATCAAAGGACAAGGAATTTATGCTTTTATCAGTCCAATGCATGATATTGAACCCAGCCCTCAGCTAGAAGCTGAGCTGCGTAGTTTTGTTACCAAAGAAATTGGTCCAATTGCCAAACCAGATATCTTGCACTGGACACCTGCTCTCCCCAAAACCCGCTCAGGTAAAATTATGCGGCGAATTTTACGAAAAATTGCGTGTAACGAATTTGACTCACTAGGAGATACCACAACCCTTGCCGATCCTAGCGTTATGGAGACGCTCATTAAAAATCGTCAAACTTAATCTCTCAACCATCATGGCACACATATTCCTGACGCTTAGGTATGTGTGCTATGAACAATGTTTTTGGTACAGTTTTCGCCACTCTTCTACTTTTTCAGCACGCTCTTTTTCGGTCATCGGAATTTGGTTACCATCTTTATCCACAAGTACTACAGGGCCTTCGAGAGATTTTAAGTTGTTCTTTAAACGCTTGCACTTTAACTGTTTACGTTCCTCTGTTTTAGCATTTTTTATCTGCTCTTCCAGCTGAATATCTTCTTGTACTTGCTTGTTTACTTCTTCCCGCCTTACAGACTCCATTCTATCCTCGTCCATATAGTTGAAATCATTATTTTTAACTCTGATATCAACTTTATCAGCCTTCTGCTCTGCATCGACTGGAGGTTTATCACTATAGTGAATGCGCCCCTGATCATCACGCCACTGATACATTTCAGCTTGAATTGAGAAGCTAGCCACTATTAACAGTACTGGCACCACTAACTGCTGAAAGCTTTTAGGCATTTTGTTACCCACTTGCCCTACTCCTTCACAAACAACCACATACTTGCTTTGTTTTGCCTGCTTATTCTTCTTAAAGTATGCTGGCTCCAACCCATATTGCCAAGTAAAAGTCATTTTGATTTCTAGCTCATATTAATGAGCTTTCAAACAGTCACTTTCAACCGGTTAAAGTGTTGTTTTATTGCATGCTTACTAACAAACCATAATAAACAAGTGTTCGACTTACTTTATAAATGAAAATTAGTGGTAGGGCTGAAAACATACCAAATATGATGTAGGTTCGAGGAGAGTTTGCCCGCGGTAAAGGCCCATACTGATTTAAATCACAAAAACCTGGCTTCGCTAGCAAAATATAGAAAATGTAAAGGTTATAACCAGGTATAAGTAAAGTCCAAACCCACCATCCAGATCGACCCAAGTCATGAAATCGCATCAGCGCAACAGGTAAAAGAAAAACTGCTACATAACCCGCGAAATAAGGCCAAACAAGATATAAATAAATTTCGACTAACTTACTGTACTGAGTATTTTTAGCTATGCTCGCCATATCCACTGCAATTAACACAGGCGCAATAATCAGCAAAAAATAGGTTGCAAACCGCAATCTACCTACGCGAGCAATTTGAAATCGCGTTGATGTAAGAGTATCAGACCGAGTTGCTGTCATTTGGTCTGACTCATCAGTTAATATGGGATCACAGCGCATCACTACTCATTCACTTACTCTAACGTATACCCTTCAGTCCTTTGCTTTCTTAACGCTACGTAGCAAGTGTATTCTATTCAGCAGTTCAAGAGAGATAATTGGCTAGCAAAACACAAAAAAAAGGCTATCCGATAAAGATAGCCAAACATCAACGCTAGGTTTAGGGAAGTAAATAATTACAGGAGGAGGTTTAAAACCAAATACTTTAACAATGATTCATCAAGTGAATGACTAATGGATCTCTCACAACCACCAGAAAAAGTATACGACAATTATAGTAAGTTAATCAGAGAAAACCGCTAACCAGTTCAAATTATTGGCATGCGTTATAACTAATATTAATAAAAAATTTATTGTTCAAAAAACATGCGTATATAGTTTTTTAACATTAGTCATAAGCTAGGTTTTAACAGGATTTGTCTCTCGCGAAGAAGAGTATAGTAGGTAATATGTTTGCTCTGTGCTTTACTTAACTTATAAAAAGCTCTCAACCTCTCACAAGATATGCTCTGTACTCAGCTTTAAGACACCGGAGTTCAAGTTTTTTTAGTCATGATTAAATTTTCAACCCATATTTAATTAGTTTATGCTCAAAACGGCTATAAATGCACTATGGTACCTTGGTAATATCCCAAACACTTATGTATTCAAAAAAGCAGCGCTTCATCCTGAGCGCACGCAGTCTACCAAGTTATTCCAGTACATCAAAAATAATGCATCTACTCAATTTGGCCAGCAACATAACTTTGAACACATAAAAACTTTCAGTGACTATCAGAAGTATGTTCCTATTAGGGGCTACAACGACTTTGAACCTTGGATACAAAAAGTAATTGAAGGGAAAACACATATCCTCACAATCGAAAGTGTACTTTGTTTAATGCCGACTAGTGGTGTAACTGGAGATATAAAACTCATTCCTTATACACAAGGACTCCAAAAAGAATTTAGTTTGGGTGTTGCACCATGGATCAACAACACTTTTAAGTTAAAACCAAATATTATGGGAGGATCATCCTATTGGTCTATTGCGCCTAGTTTAATAGAGTTTAATCAAAAATCAGCCGTTAAAATTGGGTATACAGAAAAAAGTAGCTATATAAGCAGTAAAATTCATGGACTCATAAACTCCGTTATTGCGGTGCCTAACTCTCTGATCAAGCTTCATTCTATAGACTCATTTAATTATCTGACATTACTTTACCTATTAGCCTGCAAAGATCTTCGTTTTGTTTCTGTCTGGCACCCGTACTATTTTTCTCAACTATTAAAACAACTAAAAAGCTACTGGCAGTTACTACTAAATGATCTTGCCACGGGTTCTATTTCATTAGATGAAAAACATGATATTAATGAGTATAAAATTGAGCCAATGCCAAAGCGTAGTGAGTTACTCGCAAAATTTACAGCTGACCAATACACTCGTATTTGGCCTGAGCTTTCCTTGATAAGCTGCTGGGGAGAAGAAAACAGTGTCTATGCTCTTAAAGATATAGCGAATAAATTCCCTCAAGCAGTTATCCAAGAAAAGGGGTTAATTGCTACAGAAGCCTTTATTTCTCTTCCTCTAGGCGTTAATCAAAATATTAAACCTATTAGTATAAACTCACATTTTTTTGAGTTTATTAATGATAAAGGGCAATCCAAGCTAGTTCATGAACTACGACTAGGAGAAGAGTATAACTTGGTAGTCAGCACCGCTGGTGGTTTATATCGTTATTTCCTGCAAGATCGCATAAAAGTAGTAGATTTTTTCCTCAACTTACCCTGCCTTAAGTTTATTGGGAAACCATCTATAGACTGATCTTCATTTTCCAACAAGGATGGTTTATGCCTAAAAAAATAAAATCAACTTAAAATAATATGCGGTAAATAACGAGATAAGTCTTGAGTGACCAATGAACTATCTTCTCGTACTGAAATACCTGCAGGCTCTTCATTAATAAGCCATGAGCCAATGAGTGTATAGCTTTCACCAAATTTTGGTAATGGGTAATAGGCTTGAATTATTTTTCCCTCTTCACCATAAGGCCCATCAATAAAGGTTGTCTGTTGACCATTTTGATAAACTTCAACGTTGCTACCTTCTCGAGAAAATATAGGCTTTATAACATAGTCCTGTAAATCAATATTTTTATCATCTTCAAAATAGCTAGGTAATAAGTTCGGGTGATTAGGGAATAAACGCCAAAGCATAGGTAGTAATGCTTTATTCGATAAAATAGCCTTCCAAGGCGGCTCTAGCCATGCTGTTTTATTATTCAGTAAATAGGGTGCATATTCTTCCCTTAACATGAATTCCCATGGATAGAGTTTAAACATCCAACGTACCGCATGGTCCTCAAGGTCAGTAAAGTCACCTTCATCAGAAAGACCAATATCTTCTACATAAACAAAAAAAGTATCAATACCTGCTTGTTCTGCACAGTCTTGTAAATATTGTACCGTCCCTCGATCCTCATCAGTATCTTTACTGCAAGAAAAAAATAAAGGAGAACCTGCACGCTCTTTTGCTAGCTGAACAAATCGGGTTATGAGTTTTTCCTGCAAA
Organism: Zooshikella ganghwensis DSM 15267; assembly: GCF_000428585.1. Lineage (GTDB taxonomy): Bacteria > Pseudomonadota > Gammaproteobacteria > Pseudomonadales > Zooshikellaceae > Zooshikella > Zooshikella ganghwensis. The sequence goes on from NZ_AUAF01000004.1 coordinate 6,137, forward strand.
GAATTAAACTGATCTGATTGACGTGGTAGTTTCCCTTTGTTTACACACTCTTCTAACCATAACCATTGCCAAAATCCCGTTTCATATAAACTGGTAGGAGTATCTGCATTATTTTCATACAGTTTTGCTTCGCTTTTTCCATTATAAGCAAAGTCCAACCTAGAATATAAACAGGCATCTTTTCGTTGCCAGGAGGAAGCCACAAAATCCCAATGTGTTTCTGGAATGCAAAAACGCTCCATTAGCTCTTCTGAGCGAATGACTTTATCCACTACGGCAAGGCACATCTCATGAATTTCTGCAGTAGGGTCTTCTATGTCTTGCTCAATCTGTCGTAATGTAAATTGATAATAAGCAGTTTCATCCCAATAAGGTTCACCATACATGGTATGAAATTTAAAGCCAAACTCTTCTGCTCTTTTACGCCAATCGGCTCGTTCTTTTATTGGAATCCGTAACATAATAATACAACCATTAAGCTTGTGTTACTTCTTATTTGGGCAGGGTTGGAGTCTAACCGCCCCAACCACCACTAGAGGATGAACGCGAACTCCAAGAAGATGTAGCTTTTGCTTTGGACCCAAAACCACCACGACTAATTGTCCGTGTCACTTTAGGCGGTTCTTTTTTAAATGAGTCTTTTGAAACATAAACACTTTTATTGTATCGACTACCATAGGTACGACCATCAGTCGTCATCCAGTGGTCTCGAATATCAGAATATGGTGAATACGATGTAATTAAAGGCCGGCTGTAGCGAAAGTCTATATCTCTATCATTATCAAGTGCTTTTGCCAGAACAAAACCGGCCATTAAGGGAATCCAATTATCACTTTTAGAGTGTTGAATACACTGCCCATAACCAAATTCATACTCACAGTCAGCTAAACCTGCATACTGTGGAGCCGTTTTATATAACGACTTTAATGCTTTCTGGTAGGCAAACTCACACTGAGATTCATAATTCGGGTTGGCGGACTTACATTCATCTAAAGATCGATAAACCACTGCATTAGGCTGATCCGAACAACCTACTAATAAACTTGTACCAAGTCCAATGCTGCCAAAGGTCGTAACCTTGCGCATTACCTCTAAATTAATAAAACGAGTGCGTTTCATGCTTCCTGCCTCCTTTTTAATAAGTCATGCAGGCAGCGTTTAAAATACCTATTGCGATAGACACGCCCCCAAGCACAATACCTGCAGATACTTCAGCTTTTTCAATACGAGAAGCAATTAACGGCATAAATAGACGAACAATTAAATAAGCCAGTACTTGTGTGATTAAAGCTACAACAGCCCACACAATAAAATCAACATAATTGACTGAGTTTTTGGCGGCACTACCCAACGCAATGGCATAACCTATTAACGTTCCTGTTAAAGCAATGGCGGCAGCTGAATTATTACTCTTAACCAATGCCCACTCATCATAAGGCGTAATCATCGTGTAAATAAATTTAAACGCGAATAACGCAATAACCGAGCTGATAAAATAAAGCGCAAAGCCCCCCAGCCCCTGAATGGAGGTCAAAATCATATCCATGTTTGGTTCCCCTTAACCAATAATTTCAATGTCAGATGAGGTGAGATTAATACCAACAGATTCCACTAAACAACGATCATATTGATTATCAATAATTTTTTCTTCAGCAGAAACTAACAAAAATTCAAACAAATTATCGTCAACCTCTCGCTCATACAACATTATAAATTGATCAGTAATAGAGGTTGAGCCATCTTGCATATAAGTCTTTTCTGTCATTGCCACAGGCGGAGACGTTTCACCTACCTCCTCCCACACTCGTTTGAATGTATTGTTCTCTAACAAATAGGTAGGTTGGCTGACATGCTCATCAAGCACTTTATCCCATTGACTTTGTGAAGAAATACCTTGTGTATTATGGAAAAAAAATAATTTCACATCATCAATATGATTCTCAGTTAAACCACCTTTGCAGACAATTTGTAAAAAACCATCGTCATCTGTATAAAATCGTAATAATGTCGTACTTTCATCCAGTTTAACTTCACCGACAGCCTGGATTAACTGATTTCGATGAGCATTGGCAAACGTCAGCTTCTCTTCAATTAAACGTAATTTAAGATCATTTAACTGGAAAGAGCCACTGATATTTAAGCCCATGATTTCTGGTGCTTTAACTGCTGCAGGCTCTTCTTTTTTCTTTTTCTTGAAGAAATCAAACATGACTCAACGTCTCCCAGCTAATCTGCAAAATTCTTTTTTCAGCAATATAGTAAACGCGATTACCTGGTAACACTTGATGATCTAAAGCTGGGTTGACCAAAAGCTGACCATCTTGCTCAATACCAATTGCTGTTGCATTATGCTTTTCTTTAAAAACATGAAATATCTTGCTAAACGCAATAGCAGTGCATTCCTTAGGATAAGTAGCGGAATACTGAGTCATACCATGGGCTACACTTAGAAGTTGGTGATGAAGCTGACTTGATCCTGGGTCCATTGCTGATTTAACCATTAATTCAGTAGCAATAGAGGGCATACATTCCGCACGAGGGCAATGCAGCTTAAGTAGTTCACTCAGCTGCTCTTCTTGAAAGTAAGCAATTAAGTTAGCGCGCGTATTTATTTTGGCACAGTACAATGCCGTCGTCAGTGTTGTGTCATCAGCTTCTGTATCTACAATGATAATATCAGCATCAACAACACACGCTCTTTCCAGTTCCTTACTATTGCTAAAACTTTCAACTTGAACAAAATGGATTGCGTCAGGCATTGGGTTTTCCATGACTTTATCCACACACAACACTACTTGCCTTTGTAAGTTCTGCTGAGTTTCTCGTAATAACAACGTCAAAAGATGTGCTGTTCGCTGTCCCCGCCAACCAATAACGAGAATGTGATTATTCATACTTAATGCTCTCAGTCCATTCATGCCTTTTTGCCATTGGTTAAGTACAAGTGCAGCTACTTTGCCTGCCGACATGGCAAACATACTCAACCCAAAAGGAATAACAAAAATAGCGGTAAACAACTGACCACCAGGTGTTACAGGGGAAAAGTCACCATACCCGACAGTTGATGCTGTCACTAATAACCAGTAAAAGAATATGGATAAATCAGTTATTGCGGTTTCATGAAAAAGAGTGAGTCCTATCCATGTGACCAATACATAAACAGAGAGGGTTAATAATAACCCTCGTACTGTCATTTGAATCACATGATTAGCAAAGAAGCTTTTTAGTCTTTGTAAAATGATCATTGATTACTGTTTTTTTGCTTTCAACCGCTCCAGGACACTTTGCGCGCTTTGGTTTTCCATAATACCTGCTGCTTTGAGTCTTTCTTGTAAGCCTCGTCCGTCTTCCTCAGCAGCAAGATCATTGGCCGCATCAATTTCTGCAGCGCGTTGCTTCTGCTTCTCTTGAATTCGCTGCAACGACTCTGCAGCCGTTTTCATCTTTGAGTTAGCCCCCAAGTGACGAGAAGAAACGGCTTCTTGTGCTTTATGTAACGAAGCTGTCGCTTTTATATTGTCTACCTGAGTCTGCATCTGTCGTAGTTTCAATTTAGCATCTTTTATGGATGCTTTCAGTGACCTAACCGAATTATTTAACTGGTCAAGCATACCTTGCTCTGTCGCCAGACTGCCTTCAAACTCAGCAATTTTTTCAGCGATTTCAACCGCCAAGGCTTCATCACCTTTTTCCATTGCTTGCATTGCATAATTCTCATGCTCAGCAATCGAGGCTTTTAGCTCTTTCGTTTTTTGGTCAGCCAGCTTTTGTTTCGCTAAAATAGTGGTTAGTGACTCTTCTGACTTACGTAACTGATCTTTTGCTTCTCTCATTTCCTGATCAAGAATTCGCAAGGCTTGGCTATCTGCAACTGTTTCAGCCACCTCATTTGCGCCACCTTTAATTGCAGTAAATAACTTTTTCCAAACACTCATGACGACAACCTCAATTAAATAAATTCGTAGATTTAGTTACTATTTTAAGAAGTGCTCGTAACTTTCTAGCATGCCTTCAACATTGGTAAACAACAGTTCAATCTCTAATACAATGCTATCCACTTTAGAGCTGGCAGATAATGCACCAAATGCCGAGTAATACTGTTCACCATTAATCGTTTCAAGCGAAATAGTTGTCAATGGAAACAGTTTATGTGTTTCAAGTATCGTTTTATTTAATTCATTAGTGTCATTAACTTGTGCTGCTGGAAATAAAAGTGATTCAACTAATATTTGTTCGCCACTTACTGTCAAAAAAGCTTCAATTTCTTCTTCGTTTTTAACTTTTATGACATCTTCTTCCTGAGTAACGTCCCAACGAGGGTCTTCAGCAAGTAGCTTTTGTACTTCATTTAATGTCCATGCCATTCTTAAACTCCTAATCAATAAACTAAAAATAAATTAAGGAATATCTACACGCAACAACGTTAGCTGAAAAGGATAGCATTCATATTAAGCTCTACGCATTAGAAGTAGAGTGTCATTTGAGTATGCATACTGACATGACCGACATATTATGTCAATCACCATTAGTCGCAGCCATTCAAAATCCTGTCAGCCTAGTTATCTAGCACAATAGCATCACTCTCCTTGCACAATATCAGAACTACCGCCCCAAAAGGTTGGGGGTAATATGACAGTATTGACCAACAACCCTTAGAAAAGTTTTGAACAATAAAGGCAATCAGACACCAAGGCTCTAACACTATTAAATGAGCACTCATGGTATTTTCCGGCGACTATGGTCAATAGCAGACAAAAGCAAGATTCCCCACATTAAACAGTTTGCCACAAAGATACGAGCAACTAAGTTTCCAACGGATGGTATGTAGCCTGCTCGGGGTTTACCATGCCCACTTTTAATGTAGTGGTCTTTACCATTTGATGATGCAGCTTGTACCTTTAAAACAGCTTTTGAGAATATAACGCGTCTTCACAAATCAGACGCCTGCACTCAAAACCTCTGTTTAGTTATAAAAGCAAAGGTAATTACCCAAACTAAAAGAGTTAATGTGGATGGTAAACGGATAGAGATAAATTTGTTTTTTTTATTCACTTTAAATATTGGCTGAGCATATTATCTAAAACCATTATTAGCAATGTCTGCCAGCATCAAGTGAACTCAAATGTCTTCATGAAATCAATGTTTTTAGCCAGCAAATAAAGTTTTTCTGTTATAAGTATTAAATATATAACTGCTCTTTGAGTGCACCAACATGATGAGTAATACTTACAATAGCACCAACAATGTATGATTTTAGACTGATATACACATACCTAAGGCATTGTGCGTGGTGCATTCGATTCGTAATTTTAACCTATATTATTACCAGCACAGCCTATGCAGGTGTCTACAAATGGGTGGATGATCAAGGAAATATCCATTTTTCGGACTCCCATCCTGAAGCATCAAGTGCTGATCAAGGCTTTGAGACAGTAAAACCTAATAAACCACACTCAAGATTACCACAAGTCAAAGTTGCTTATCCAAAAGCTTATAATAAAAATATTCCAGCCTCACCACTAGCAGTTACACCATTAAAAGCGGAACTACCCGATGCCCAATATGGTGAAATTTCTGTTGGCACTCAATGGGCAGGGTATCAGTGTGATAAAAAAGTAGGGAAGCTCGTCTGGAAAGTTGGTAACACCTATTTAGCTGATGAATCAGCATTAAAAATGATTCAAAACACGCTTACCAAAAATAATTATAAAGTCGCAGATAACCTTGAAACACGTTTTATGTTAATAAGCAAACTAAAAAAAATTATCGTTGACACATGTGATAACTATGATGAAGGCACTTCAAAAAGCGATGTTTATCTCAAAATAGAATGGTCAGTTTTTGATTCCTTGTATAGAAAAAAGCAAATCTCTATAGATACTGATGGTGCAAGCTATGCCTCTTCATATGGCAATACAAATCAAAACACTTCTCAAGCTATTCTTTCTGCAATCCAAGTTTCCTTTGACAACTTTCTCTCAGATCAACGCGTAGCAGACTCTGTTGCGATTAATATCAAATTACTGGACACTCCCAATAAATTCGAACTAATTAAAATACCTTTGCGTTACCCAGAAGAACAACTCACATTTAAACAACGCAGTGCCATCATAAAAAAAACTGCAGCTACTATACGCAATGTTTCTGGACATGGCAGTGGTGTGCTTATCAGCTCACAAGGACATATTTTGACCAATGCACATGTAATTTCTGAAGGAAACCAGTTTTTGGTTTTCTTAAATAACGAAGAGTATGTTGCTCAACTATTAAGAAAAGATGTGAAGCGAGATGTAGCATTATTACAAACCACAACAGCTCCTGATATACAAGCAACCGTTATTAGCCAAACACTACCTGATGTGGGAGATACAATTTATGTAGTTGGCTCTCCCCTCTCAGAGTCACTTAAGTATACCGTAACCAGTGGTATCATATCCGCTCAACGAGAGCGTAAAGGACTTAGTTACTATCAAACAGATACTGTTATTCATCCAGGAAACTCTGGTGGGCCAGTTTACAACAAACAAGGTGAGCTAATTGCGATTAGCGTTTCTGGTCTCATCAGCGCTGCAGGTACATCAATGGGAATAAATTACCTTATCCCCGTTAATGATGCACTGGCAACCTTAGGTATTATTCAAGGAACTGCACCAGAAAAAACCGCAACGCAAACAACTAACGAAGAAGGTCAAGCGAAATCAGCATTTGGTTTTAAAACAACCCACATAACTAAACAAAAAAACACCTTATCAACCGGTAGCTTCTCCCAAAAGCCCACAGAACCTGGGGCCTCAACAAATACAGCTAACTCAGCAAATAATTTTAGAACCAATGAAGATAAAGCATTTGACCTTTACCAAAGTGCACTGAATGCTAAAGCAAATAGAGAGTTTCAACGTGCAATCCACTTGTTGCAGCAAGCTTTAGATGCTGCAACAATTAAACAAAAGCAGGTTATTTTCGATGAACTCCATATCGATACACCTTATGCTTATGCTCAATACCTCATCCAGCAGCGAGATATAGACGAAGTAAATACCATCATCAACAGAATGAAACAGTACGTCTCTCAAACAAGAAATCGTATAGCTAACTTAAAAAAAATTGAGCAATTAGAAACCACTTTACAGCACTTAAGTTCAGCTGAGCAAGCAAATATGAAAGCTAACCTAACTCCTGTAAAAATCTATATTATTGAAACATATTTAACGACTGGTCAGGCACCCCAAAATTTGCAAGAAATGAAAACTTTTTTTATGACGAATTTTAGAAGTGACATAACTTCTAAATTTAAAGTTTCAAACTATGAGCGCCAAGGTAGATCTATTCGTATTATTTTTGAAGATTATTCGGAAAATAAAACAACACTTAGCTTTACGCTTCCTTCCCAATGAAGCTAACTTAACAGACTAGCTCCACTAAAAATCCTTCACTATGAGTATAGATAGTTTATTCCCATAAAAAACTGCAGAAAAAATTCCCTCTTCTTTTGCTCTTTTAGTTCATTTAATTTCAACTCTCTCCTCAAAAGTACCTTACTAAAGAAAAGAGCACATACTGATGAACACAGATATTGATTATGCTAATAGAACTCACTCCACTTGTATTGATACAACATTTAAGACAACACCAATTTTAACCCTTGTAAACTGCACATCTTATCTACCACTTCACATGTCATTACGACATATTTTATTACCACAAGGTATGGCTTTGGCTAAAACACCTCGCTTGGTTGTCCCAAGTGGAGAAACAATTGAAACTTATATCGTTTCCAACAACGAATCCAAGGTTCAGTTTTCCTTAAGTCATGTTGTATATGACTATCCAACTGGCCACAAAACCATTGTTTTTATAAGTTACGAGTGGCAACCCACATCAGGTGAACGACTTGATGTTCAGTATGATATATGGAAAGGCACAAGCCGAATTGTCACAGAGAAAAGACGTGTACAAAAAAATTATGTAGTCGATATGTATAATGACAATTATAACTTACGTGTATTGACGATTATGTCTGTAGACCAGATTGCTGTCACCCTTGCGCCATGGGATAAAAGCTGGCGATGAAATATCATGTATAAAAAAAGAGCAGATTTCTGCTCTTTTTTTAGGGTAGTGCTGCAAGAGTATGACTACATTATTAACCGGTTTCCTATTAAGCCGCTGGCTGTTTTGCAATGGGAGTTGGATACTTAGTGACGTCTGAGCGTGCAACTAAAGCTAGCCCTTCCCTAAAGTGCTCTGTACTTTGTTGATGATCACCTAGGTGTGCTAGTAACCTACCCAACTCATTATACACTTCAGGTGTCTTACGAACTTTTAATGTGGATTCAAAGTAACTTCTTGCTTTACCCCACATTTCACTACGTAAGCATAAACGACCCAATGCCAGCATTATCTCAGGATTATCTGGATAACTTGCCAATAGCTGATCACACAGTGCCAACTGTTTTTTAACATCTTTTCCCGCCGTTAAGCCATAAAGCTTAATAAGTCGATCATCATAATTTCGACCAAGCGCCTCGCGCACGACTTTTTCAGCAACAACATGAGCATTTAGTTTTAATAAACAGCGTACATAAACTTCAACCACTGATACTTCGTGTTTTGCTTGGCGAGGTAAACTATCCCACACCGCTTGAATAGCTGAAGCCCTATCTTCATCCTTGTCCTCAATTTTGCTACGCTGACATGCCTGTTCGAGTTGCGCTTTCCAGGTGCGTTGCTGTAAGTCCTTTAACTCATCGTCCGAAATTACTTTTCGACGTTCTAATACAGGCAACAGCTCAGCCAGCTGATCCCAGTCATTAAGACGAATGCACACTTGTTTTAAAAGCTTTAAAACATATTTATGCCGAGGGACTTTACGACGTAACTCTTGCAAAGTTGCCAAGGCCTGCTCAAATTGCCCGGCAGATAATTGAAGTTGTGCTTGAGCAATACCTACACCTACTTTAGCACCAGATACACTTTTATCTGCTTTTCGTAAATAATCACTGACACTCTCACTATCGCCAGCTTCAAAAGCCGCTCGCGCTGCCGCCAAATAGTTAATTAGAGGGGCTTCACCTTGTTCTGCTGACTTTGACAGTAACCGTTGAGCCTGATCCCACTGGCCATTTATAAGGCAATTTAATCCTCTCACCGACTGACGCTTAGCACGTTGTTGGCGACTTGATGAGGTGATTGGTACAACCCAGCCTGTAGTACTCAACAACAAACTTATTAGCCAACGTAAAGCTTTATAGCCCAAAAAACCAATGCCCATAAATACAAACAACATCCACAGGGTGCTTTCAAAGACCATTCCATCCCAGGCAATACGGACATAGCCCTGATCTTGATTCATCCCGGTAATGATTGCGGCAATAGACAGCAATAATAATAAAAAATAAAAGAATATTTTCATTTTACTCCGCCCTTAATTTTGTGTCCGTTGTACTTCAGACATTAAGGCGTTGCGACTGCCGGCCTCAGTAGAAGTGTCACTCTCTGATTTATTTTTGGGTAGTTTACCCTCATGAAAACGGTGCAAATTATCAATATAGGCTTTAATTGCTTTAAGGGAGCCAGAAATATCAGGCATTTTTTGCGCAAGTTTAACGTTCTGTAATTCAGCAAGTTGTCCTAACATAGATTCAGCATCGCGACTGGAAAGCGAAAAGTAATTTTTTACCCAAAGCTCTGCTTTACTCAAGCTATTCAAATATATTTCTTGCTTTCCTTGTAACAAGGCAAGTTGCGCCTGCTCCAACATTAAACGTAAATTATGGCGTAAATAAAGTTCTTCATTAGGTGTTAATAGTAATTCTACTGGTTTGTCACGATCGGTGGAGAAACGAAAATACTGTGTAAATCCATCCCATAATACTGCAATATGGTTTTGAGCATACTCAAAAAAGCCATCATCCACTTTTTCCTCATCGCTAGTTGTAACTTGAGTAGGCTTCTCTGGCTCATAGCCTGCAGGTGGTATCAACGGAAGCTCATTAATTGCGCCTTCTAATGCTGATAATTGCAAATAGAGTCCTTCAAGATCAATGCTGGGAATCGCACGAACAGCCACTAAATCTTTGGCTAGCGCTTCACGAACAGGATAAAGCGAGTAATTATCCAAACCTGCCAGTATTTTATCCGCGCTCACTAAAATCGCTTCTACGCCCTGTGCATCCTTTTCTGTCAGTAACCGTTGATTGGCAAGACGCAACATATACTCCACTTCAGCTAACTGCCAGTCATCACGGCTTGTGCCTTGCATTTGATTAAACTGCTGACGTAAGTTACTTAAACTTTCTGATAAATCATTTGCTTGGTTACGGACTGATTGTGTTTGTTGCTGTTGCTTACTTACCAACTGTTGTATCTGCTGCTGTGATTGTTGGTTAGCACGCTTCATTTGCTGAAGCTCTCCTCCCAACTTATTATCCAACTGCTCAACCGCTGCAGATGTTGTCAGCTCTGGATTAAACTTTGTGCCTTCATGCTTAAAGTAATAGCCCACATCATAATCAATGTAAGCGATTGCTCCTACCAACCCCAAAGTGATTACACTGGTTGTTAAGGCAATAATGCTAACGAGATTACGCTTTTTGGGCATTTGCCCTGCAACAGCTTGCTCAGCAGGAGGCGTTTTTTGGGCCATGGAATGTTGGCTATCAGGTGCTGGTTGGGATGCTTGCAGATTTGTACTTTGCTCCTCTTGCGATGGCTGCTGATCAGCCTTTTTTGGATTTACTGTATTCGCCTGTTCATTGACATCATGCTTTCCTTTTGCATCTGGACTCGATGCCTCATTTGGCGTGTTATTTCCATCTTTCTTCGTTGTCATGAGCAAATTACCAAACTTTACATTCAAAAAAGCTGCTGAACAGGTTCAACAGATTCAATAGTACATTAATATTTCACAACTTGATGTGGACATATTTTAACTCAGGAAAACTACACTCGCTGTGAAAGGCTGACCAAGCCTATCAGCAATCTATTCACTTGCTGATTTTTATTTGTATGACACTTTATACATACTTACCGATACTAATACTGATACCTAACTTATGACTGGACCACCAGATACTGCCTCACAACGCCAAAGATTCTAACGTAACAAAAAAAACAGGATTAGGTTTTAAGAATATATCGCTGTATGCATTTCAAAATAGCTTGGTCACTCGCCCCCTCAGCTACAAAAATATCAGCCCATTGTTGATTTTGTTGGAGCAATGCCACACGTTCACTAGGCACAATAAGTTGCAGGTTGGCAGCCATCGTACCGTCAATATACTCTAATAAGTTACTAGCGATTTCTCCACTTGTGGCAATTATTGTTGTGACACCTTGGTCTTTAATGAGCTGTTCAACATCTTGAGCATGATACGCTGGCTCAATACGCTCATAAACACAACACACTGTCACATCCGCCCCTCTTGACTCAAGCGTTTGCTGAATCAATGAACGACCTCCTTTGCCTTTAATAAGCAACACTCGTTGCTGTTGTATTGCTTGTAATGATGGCAAAGCCAACAATGCTTCACTATCAGCACCCTGGTCTGATAAAGTACTGTCAATCGACAACTGTTGCATAACAGACGCCGTTGCTTGACCAATCGCAAACCACATCAAGCCTGCCGGCCACTGCGGCCAATACTGTTCAGCCTGATACAGTCCAATTTGAGCAGCCGCAGTACTGGTTACAATCACTTTATCGAACTGTGCTAAATTCTGCCAAATGGCACGAAGTGGTGCTGATTCTGGTAATGGCTGAATGGCAATCATAGGTAAAGCCAGTGCACGCAGCCCAGCCAATGCCAAGCTTTGGACCAATTGACTGGCCTGAGGTTCGGGACGAGTCACTAAAAATACTGGTGTAATCATCATTTCATCGGTTATGTGCTATCTTCCTGATTGATTGAAAGCTTATTTTATGACCAATGGATTCGTCCAATTCTCTAATAGTTTCTGCAAAATATCACCCGCCCCTTGTTGTATTAACTCTTTTGCCACCGTTTCACCTAATACTTTAGCCTGGCTGATATCACCTTCAATTTCACTCATATACACCTTACTGGCATCAGGCTCAGCAACAATTGCCGTTAAGCTCAGCTTGCCCTCCTGTAACGTTGCATAAGCGCCAATTGGAACCTGACAACCTCCTTTCAAATAAGTAACTACAGCACGCTCTGCTGTCACACAGGCAGCCGTTTCAGTGTCATGTAAAACACTTAGCGCCTTTTTAAGCTCGGTATCAGCTGTACGACACTCAATACCTAAGGCTCCTTGGCCTGCGGCAGGAATCATGATGTCCGGAGAAAAATAGTCCGTAATGCGCGCTTCCAACTCGAGTCTTTTCAGTCCCGCAGCCGCAAGGATGATGGCATCATATTCACCCGCATCCAGCTTGCCTAGACGCGTATTGACATTTCCACGCAAAAAATTAATCGTTAAATCAGGTCGGTGTTTTAACAGCTGGCATTGCCTTCGTAAGCTGGAGGTTCCAACGATAGCCCCTTGTGGAAGCTCATCCAAACAACTGGCACTATGGCTGACAAAAGCATCACGGGGATCTTCGCGCAACCCAATAACTGGTAGACATAACCCTACTGGAAACTCCATAGGCACATCTTTCATGGAATGTACTGCAATATCTGCAGCACCAGAAAGCAGCGCTTTTTCTAACTCTTTAACAAAGAGTCCTTTACCCCCTATTTTTGCTAAAGGCGCATCAAGCAGTTTATCCCCTTGGCTTATCATCGCGACAAGCTCAACATGTACGTCAGGATAAGCACATTCAAGTTGTTGCTTAACATGGTTTGCTTGCCAAAGAGCAAGTGCACTTTTACGGGTGGCAATTCGAATGGTTTTCACGTCAACACTTCCGGTTAAGGGCTATTCACACCGATAGTGTAACAATTTGCGGCAATACAAACAGCCCAGGTAACTCTGGGCTGCTCAACAAACATAGACAGAAAAAGAAGTACTATAAAGACTTTAGTAGCCGACGCATCTCTGCAACATGCCGGCGACTCACTTGAAGAGGTTTAATCACATCTCGTAAATGAATCTCATAAGAACCTTGATCATTACGTGTCATACTTTCTATCGCTCGACGCGCCACCAAGGCATTGCGATGAATTCTAACAAACGCATCAGCAAATTCAGTTTCTAATTCTTTTAGTGTTTCATCAATAAGTACCTCACCTTTGGCATGGTTTACTGTCACGTATTTATTATCGGCCTGAAAAAAACGAACATCGTTCAATGGAATAAGTTCAATGCCTTTATATGTTCGCGCACTTATATGCGTTCTTTTTTTCAGCTCATTTTCGGACAGTCGATCATTTAACGCAGCTAACTGGGAGCGATTGGTGCGTTGTGCATTTTGAAGTGCTTTACATAGCGCTTCCTGCTTAACAGGCTTCAATAAGTAACCTACAGCCTGAACATGAAACGCTTCTAAAGCATATTGATCATATGCAGTACAAAAAATGATAGCAGGGGGACAGTCCATTTCACACAGAACCATAGCTGCTTCTAAACCATCCATCATCGGCATACGAATATCTAATAAAACAACATCAGGTTTACGCTGATGAGCAATTGCAATCGCCTCTGCCCCAGTTCGCGCTTCTTCTTCAAGGACGCAAAACCCCTCAATCCCCTCTGTCATACGGCGCAAACGGTCACGGGCTAAAGGCTCATCATCAGCAATCAACACTTTGATCATTACTGCTCACTCTCCCCGGCCAGCCTCAACTCCTGGCTGGCATGGATATTTTAACTCCGTCACAAACATATTGTCGGACTTGCTGGCAGACAGCTGGGCTTGATACCCGTATAGGGCTTGTAAACGGGCCTGAATATTAGCCAACGCTAAACGATTACCTTTTCCCGGCTGTTGTTGATAATACATAGCTAACGGGTTAACAACACGCAAGATAAGTAGATCATTTAAATATTCTAACGTGACTTCTATCACACCTCCATCCGGAATTGGTTGAATTCCATGCAGCACCGCATTCTCTAAAATGGGCTGAATAGTCAATAACGGAATCGGTAAATCCATTGGCACACCCTTCATATGCCAGTTCACAGTTAAGCGCTCCCCAAACCGGTGCTGTTCAATACGAATATATTGCTGACAAACTTCGACTTCCCGCTGCAAAGTGACTTCTAAAGTCACATCATCCAGTGTAGCCCGTAGTAACCCTGCCAGATCCTCAACAGCTTGCTCAGCTTTATCAGGATTGATAACTATCAGGCTAGCAATACTATTGAGACTGTTAAACAAAAAATGTGGATGAATACGCGATTGCAAAGCTTGTAAGCGCGCCTGTAGCTCTGCCTGTTGTTGATAGTATAGTTGCTGGTGAACATAAAAATAGCGCAAGAATAAACTGGCTAAAATAACAGCCAGTAACACATACTTACCCAGCTTGGTAATATCAATACCTTGCCAAAAAGGCTGAAACCCTCTTGGTAAATAGAGCGCCCATTCTGCAGCAAGCGCAAAAGTAACTGTGACAAAAACCACAATACCATAGCAACATGCTAAGGTGAGCCATAAAGGTTTTTTAGCTAACCAAGAACGCAACCAACAAAGCAATGCAGCACTTACCAACACAATCCACTGAACAAAAAACGAGGCTAGTGCCAGTCGATTCCAGTCAAATGTAGCTTCCTGTGGCAGTGCAAGTACCCAAACAAATACAATCAACTCTGCCAGCAGCACCAATAAAAATACCGCTTTTGTAGTGCACAAGTCAGGCAGAAAAAAGTCATCTTTCAACGTTCCTGGTTGTTCTAAATCAGTGTTATGCGCCATAAAAAATAACTTATTTATTTGAAGAGTATTGGTTATCAAGAGCGGATCATTAGAACGAGTATTCCAATTATCAGCTAAAAAAGATTGCTACATAAATATTTTAATTGTGTATCAAATATACGCTATTATCATTTCTCTATGGTGGAGAGCGCTCAAAACATACGCAGATAAAAGGCCAACTTAATGAGTAACTCAAAAAAAATACAAACCAATCAGCCTTCAACCAATCAACAGTGGGGCGGTCGATTCAGTGAAGCGACTGATGCCTTCGTTGCCTCATTTACGGCCTCTATTCACTTTGACCACCGTCTCTACCGACATGACATTAATGGCTCTATTGCTCATGCTAAAATGCTTACTAAAGTAGGCATCCTGACAGCCGCAGAGAGTGACTCAATTATTACAGGCTTACAAGAAATAGCAGATGAGATAGCCTCAGGTAAAATTGAATGGTCAATTGCGCTTGAAGATATTCATATGAATATTGAAGCACGCCTTACGGATAAAATTGGTATTGCGGGGAAAAAACTTCACACTGGACGCTCGCGAAATGATCAGGTTGCCACAGATATACGACTGTACTTGCGCGATCAAATTAATGCCATTTTATTTGCTATTACTCGTGTTCAACAAGCGCTTACTGAACTGGCTTGCCAAGAAGCAAATACTATCATGCCAGGCTTTACCCATTTACAAACGGCACAACCGGTTACCTTTGGCCACCATTTAATGGCTTGGTATGAAATGTTAGAGCGTGATTATTCACGATTAGAAGACTGTCAACGTCGAATGAACCAGTGTCCCTTAGGTGCTGCTGCACTTGCTGGAACAACCTACCCTATTGATCGTCATTATACGGCACAAGCACTCAACTTCGATCAGCCAACTGGCAATTCATTAGACTCTGTAAGTGACCGTGATTTTGCAATCGAATTTACAGCTGCTGCTAGCATTATCATGATGCATTTATCTCGCATGTCAGAAGAGCTAATTATCTGGACATCAGCGCAATTCAATTTTATTGATTTACCTGACCGTTTTTGTACAGGCTCTTCCATCATGCCACAAAAGAAAAACCCTGATGTACCTGAACTTATTCGTGGAAAAACAGGCCGAGTATATGGACACCTTAATGCGCTCTTAACATTAATGAAAGCGCAGCCACTCGCCTATAACAAAGACAATCAAGAAGATAAAGAGCCCCTCTTTGATACTGTGGATACACTACTAGGGTGCCTGAGAGCCTATGGTGATATGATCCCAGCCATTCGTGCAAACAGAGACATTATGTGCGAAGCGGCTCGTAAAGGCTTTGCAACAGCAACAGATTTGGCTGATTACTTAGTCAAAAAAGGCGTCGCCTTCCGTGATGCGCATGAAATTGTGGGGCAATCTGTCGCTTATGCTCTCAAAAAACAGCAAGACCTATCTGAGCTTTCTCTTGAAGAACTACAACAGTTTTCGACGGTCATTACCAGTGACGTTTATAATGTGCTCACCCTTGAAGGTTCGGTCAGTGCACGAAATCATTTTGGTGGTACCGCCCCCTCTCAAGTAATTGAAGCGACAAATCGCGCACAAAACAATCTCTCCAAGCGCTTAGCTACCCTCTCAGAAGTTGAATAACATACGATTATTAGCAATCAAACGAAAAGTAATAAGAATACCCACAGTAATGGGTATTCTTACAACCTTCTGTGTTAAAGAGAAACTTAAATTGTCATCATAGTTTTATCTAAATGCAATATAACACTATACTATCAGTACAACCCTTCTTAGGGAAAAAGTACCCTCAGTGAAGGGTATATCGATGGCAACGCTTCTTTAAAACCAGGAGTAGTACGGTGTGAAACCGGCTCATCACGAAACCCAGATTCATACTTTTTTAAATTTAAGCTCAACACAAATTGACCGCTTTACCTTTTGTTCACAAGAGCAAAGAAAACTCCCAACAGGCTTTTTAGCTATAGAACCTTTTATACAGCAAAAAACTCAAAAAGGTATTCTTCAGTTTTTTTTCCAGATAGATAACCAACGAGCATTCATTTATTGTAGTGATGAGATGGGAGATTTTTATTACTTTCATGTTCCCTACCTGAACCATCACTTATTTCTGAATAAACTACAACGATTTACTCATCACTGGCTGAGTCAAAGAGATGCGGATCTTAAACCTGGAACATCTATACAGGAGCTGCAATTTTGGGAAATAATCACGATTAATAACGATCAGTCTCAGATTACCCCCATTGCCACTAAAAATTTTCACAGTGATTTTGGTAATGAATTTGATATCCACGTTCAAGTTACACTAAATCACACTAAGAATACCAACATAAAAATAACATGTGAAAACAAGGAGTACGATGAAAACCATTTGGGAAAAGTAGTCTTTATTAAAGTTGCACAAGCAATTTTAAACCACCGAGAAATGTCTCTTCCCTACCCCGCTTATATTATTAACCTTGATCTATCGCCATTACAGCATACGGTATTTAAAGGAGTATTTCCCAGTTTTATTGACCATATACAATATAAACTACTCATTGAACAACAACTCAATTCAGCCCTACAAAAAGAAGCCATGCAAATCCCTAACGATATAGAACTACCAGAGTAGTTAGTGCACAAACATTTCCCAATGGGGTCTATTACTAAACCTATTCCTCAAAAACTCCATTTGATCTGCTAGCACATGGTGATTTGCTAAATATAAAAACTCGTAAATATTAGGCTGAAAAGGCACTGCCAATAATTCCATATCAGCTTCTTCAGGTGTTTTATTCCCCTTACGCATATTACACCGTTTGCAGGCCGTTACGACATTAGTCCAATGATCTTTTCCACCTAAACATCTTGGTTTTACATGATCTCGGGATAAGTCACTGTAGCCAAATTGCTTGCCACAGTACATACACATGAAGTAGTCCCGTCTGAATAAATAAATATTTTTTAAAGGTGGCGCATTACTTTTATCCTGAACTTTACCATCGACAGCCATAATACTTGGTAGATAAATAATTGAACGCTGCCCCGTACGGGATATTCCTCCTCGCATAACAAAAGTTTTTTCACCAATGCTCCATAAAACTTGCTGTTTAACATGTAAGATAACGGCTTCTTCTGTTGTAAGCCACCGCACTGGTTTTCCTGACTTGTCAAGTTTTAGTATTTTATGGGCCGTTTCCATCATGCTACCTTTTATTTCACGAATAAGTACTCCAAAATAAAAAAGCCCAGTGAGACATCTCAACTGGGCCTTGAACTACAGCCAAGAAAAATACTATGCCTGTTAGCATCATACTGTGGCATAACGATTTCTACTTGACTAAACATGTTTAAACCTGCTTTCAAAGTAGCTCCATAGTCAAATCTACATTCAGGAATGGAGCTTTACTTTTGAGATACAATATGACTCTGTTATTTTTTACAGTGACTATTGCAACACATATATTACATAAGTATATATTGCTTTTAGCAGATCGTGTATATAGATATTAGAAATATACCAGGCTTTGCCGGTATAAAATCTTTTTATTACAGTTTATTATCAGCAGCCATTTTCATATACTTGTCTGTAAATCGAAGCTTAACATTTTTCTTATTACCTAACACATCTCTATTAGCAAACTCTATTCCTACAAAGTCAGGAGAGGAAGCATTTGCGCCAAATAACCCTTTATCGAACGAAAACTGTCTGACATGCTCCATCGTTTTCTTCACATCACCACTAGCAGCCAACTCCGAAGCTTCTTTAGCAGTATAAAACATATGTGTTGTTTTTAACTGAGCATTGAACTCAGCTTCAGTCGCCCCTGAGTTACTAGCCATAAATTGGATAGCCTCTTTACCTACTTTATCACGCTTAGACATAATGGCCATTGTTTCATACCAGGCACCCGTTAATGCTTTTTTTAGGCGCTCATCTGCGTCTGTTTTTACGATCATTAAGTCTAAAATTTCACCTGGAATTTTTGAGGAATCATACACCAGGTTTGCACCTTTACTGTTTCTTACTTGTTGTAGAGGTGGATTCCAAGTTACAGTTGCCGCATTTTCATTAGCAATAAAAAGTGAAGCAATATCAGAGTCGGAGGTATTAACCACCTTAACATCTCGCTCTGACATACCATTCATATCCAGTGCTCTTGCGAGTAGATAGTGAGATACAGAGAGTTCAACTAACGTCACCTCACGACCTTTAAGATCTTTAACCGTTTTGCCATTTTTAAGTACAATGCCATCATTGCCATTTGAGTAATCACCAATGATGATAGCCGTTGAGTCAATACCACCAACTGCCGGTATGGTTAAGGCATCCATATTCGTCATAGTGCAAGCATCAAACTTACCACCTGTATAAAGATTAATTGACTCTATATAATCATTTACCAGTGTGAGTTTTATTTCAATATCATACTTATCAGCCCACTTTTTTAAAATGCCTTTTTCATCAGCATAGGCCCAAGGTTCCCAACCAGTATAATGAGACCATGCCACATTAAACGTATCTGCCGCTTGTATTAACGTACTTAATAGTGATGCAGTAGCAAATAGAGTTGCCTTTTTTAAAAAACTAATCATTTTTTCTCCTTAATTTTGGAATCTTTTAGCGACCATTTTCAACATCAACTATTTCCAAACCAAATTCTTGTTCAACCGCTTTACCTTTTTGGAGCTTATCAATAGCCTTACCAGCTCTTTCATTTAATTGATCCATCTCCAATACAGTCTGCGCCATTTTTGGAAGCGCTTCTTGACGGAATTTTGATAAGTCTTCAATTGCAGCATTTACATCATCAAACGCTTTCTTTAGCGTATCCATATCCAATTGCGTAGATGCTGCTTGCTTATGAATCTCGGCCCCCTGCTGACGTAATCGTGCAGCAGTACCTGCGATAAGATTATTGGTAGTTTCATTAACAGCTGCCACTTTCTTAAGCACAATACGCTGATTTTCTAATGCAAGCGCTAATGTCACCGCAACCTGAAGCGCCTGTACAGTGACACTAACAGCACGATTAACACCACGAATTAACTCTTTATTATTGCGAATAATTACTTCAATCGTGAGAATACCTTGCTGGTTAACCGCAAGCTGCTGTTGCAAGTCCATAATACGCTGAGTTAAAGGAAACAAAATTTCTTCTTTAATAAAATTATGCTTCGGATCATCCATTGGAATTTCTGTTTCCAACTTTTCATTTAGCTTATCTGCTATTGCTTGCGCTAACGTAATAGCTTTTTTCAGCCGGACCGTCAGATCATGCATAGAGGACTGGTCTTTTTGTAACGTAATATTATCGCGTTTCAGCTGCTCACGACCTTTTTCTAAACTTTCCACAATGTCGTCAATGACACGCCCTGAACTTTGATACATTGCAAAGTATCGGGCTAATGGAGAACCTACAAATGGCAGCTTACACAGCAACCGACGGATAAAACTGGCTGAAAACTCAAATTTATTCGGATCAAGAGACTCTACAGTATTACGAAGTTGTAATAACGAATCAGCAACAGGCCCTCCATCTTCTCCAGCTTGAGCCAAGCTATGTATTGGCTGCTTTAGCATATCAGAGCGCGCAGCAGCTTCACGTTGAAGCTTTCCACCTACTTGCTCAACAGCAGCGATTGCTTGATTTTTTTGGTTTAAATCCGCAGGACTTACGCTAAGCAAGTTATCAACAACTGATGCTGCTTGTGTCATTAATTCGTTGGAAATATCTGCTTTTACAGCATCATCTCCAGTCATGAGTTCTTTACGGACAGTTTCCACATCAAACGTATTTAACGTTTGTTCAGTTGACACTTGTACCATAACTATATGCTCCAACTATTGCTGCAAATTATAATCTGATGCACGCTCTGCGACTTGTTGTAACTCTTGCATTGCCATATCCATATCAACTTTAGCTCTCCCACTTGTTGTCTTAATATTTGCAAGTTGGGTTGAGACATTATCAATTTGGGTGAGCGCCTGTTCATTGGTTACAAGTAAATCATGCATACGCTGCAACTGACTCTCATACATATCTAAACGGCTTTGCAATGTTTTTCTTTCCAGATCAGCATTTGCTGAACTATCTTCAGCTAGCTTACTGATTTTTTTTTGTAAGGTTTCAGTGTCCATAGCACTTACACTTTTCAAACCAAGTGCAACCCCTTCTAAATTGTCTAAACCAGCAAGAAATACCTGCTCAGCAATGGCGAGGTATCGACTAAACGTCAACTCAGTCGAATTAAATTTTTTCTGTAAAATGTCCTGGAAGTTATCAAATTTCTTTTTAAATAATTCCAGTTGACGAATACCCTCCTTAGAGTCAACCGTATTTAGTTCACTCTCTAGCTTTTTAAGCATCGCATTACGTTTAGTTACCATCGATTCATGAATTTCTCCTAAAAAAGCAATGATATGATTATTCTCTTGAATAAAGTACTCATATATCCACCCCAGAGATGCACCTGCAAAACCTGTAATAGCACCCACTAAAGCAATGGTAGAAAAGTCAAAGAACATCATTGCTGCGGTGGAAAGTACACCAACAACTGTGGGATATAATAAAAAAGGGCTTTGTAGCGAACGCTTTAATACCGCTTTACTAATTGCCTTTTTAGATAGGTCTACTTTTTTACCGACCAACATAAGATATACCTACTGTTATATACTTCAGCAATCATCGCTTTCATTTTGCCTATATTTTTGGTTTATTCTCAACAACTCGCTCTGTACTTATTCACATTAAAAGTTTTCTCCTACTAGAACCAATTCCACACGCGGCAACCTGTAGTAATAAGCTCTAGAGGATTCACCTGAGCGTTTAGCAAGAGGTTTCGTTCCACCAAACCCTTTTGCACGAATGCGGTGCTCTGCAATAGCATGAGTGATTAATAAATAACGACGCACCGCATCGGCACGTTCTTGAGAAAGTCTTAAGTTAGCGTCTTTATCACCTCTAGTTGACGTGTGACCACGCACTTCAATCCGAAAACGCGGATAGTGCTTTAAGTTTTCCGCAGCCCGATCAAGCTGTTCTTTACCTTCCAAGGTAAGCTGATCTGTTCCAGATGAAAATACGACAGGGCGTACTTTTAAGGTTCCTACATCTACTAACCGATCCCACTGTTTATCCGTTAAAGCTTTAAAATCAGGGGCTACGGTACTTTGAGAAACTTGATCCAGTTGTCCTTGCTGTGAAAACTGATCGAATAAACTAGCGACAAACTGGCTATTAGTTATCCGGTAAGGATCTTCACCAGGCAAAGGGTTATGAGTAACATCTCCATACTCACGCAATATACCAATTGTGCCTTCAATCGTATTGATTAAGGTTTCATTCGCATAGCCTTGCGCATGTGTACCAAACCAAATTCGTGCATTATCAGCCAGAGAAATCCAGCGCACACCATCAAGTACAGTACTAATTTCATCGTCATCTAATCGTAGCGTTTTTTTCAAATCTTTTTGCAGTTGCTTCGGGTTATCCCGATAATATTTTTGGGTTTGATAATAGGCCTGTAAAAACAGTTTTACTTTTTCAGGCTGGTCTTTTGATAACTCTCGATTTACTAAAAGTACATCCACAATTAATTGTGCAGTTTGATCACTACCCAATATTCTAATAATGCCATCTTCTTTTAACGCTTTACTGACATGAGGCTCCCAGAGTACTGCGGCATCCACATCACCCTCTAACAGTTTTTCTAATGCCTGCGCGGAACCTTCTGCTGTTACCGCCCAGTTACCCCGCTGTCGTAGGTGTGGGATATCAAAATGTACTGATAATGCCTTAAGTAAATGGTCACTGGGAGAATCTGGAGTAAATGCTATTCGTATATTGTTTTTTGCTTTTAATTCATCCAGCGAAGCAAGTGTATCTTCTCTTGCAACCAGAGCATCCCCCCCTTTCGACTCATCAATCACATTAATAATGGTTCCAGGGTAATTAGTCTCACTTCCTGTTAAAACATAAGCATCAACTGTCGCCACCGCAAAATCCAGTTTTCCTTTTGCAAGTCCTTTCATGCGTTGTGCATAATCGGCTTTATCATTGATACAATTTAATCGGTAACCTTCCTGCCGTAGTCTCGACTTAATATGAGGAGAGCATAATGGGAAATAACCTACCCAATCATCAACCGCAATACTAATTTCACCTTTTGTTATACGCGCATCACTCGTTGTCTTTTGTTCCCATTCTGAAAACCAGGGTTTTATCAGGCTGGTTATTCCCATGACAACCAGACCTAAAATAATTAAAAATATGGTTGCTTTAACGTGCTTTGACATAACTACTCACCAAACGTATCAAGCGTAAAATCCTCTGACTCTGCCAGTACTTGTTCTAAACTACGCTGCAAACTTTGTGGATCATTCGCCGCTTTATAATCAATAATACCAGGCTGATTCAGAGAGTGAGCTTCGTTAATACAAAAGCCAATGGTATGAATCATTACTGGGGATTCTCGACCAATTTTTCCAACTATAGACTCTGGCTCTTCGCCAATATTTGCCTCACCATCAGTCACAATAACTAAGTGATATTCACCATAGCCTAGTTGCGCTTTGGCTTGTTGAGAGAGCGCTTGATAACCTGTGCGAATGGCCGAAAGCAAAGGTGTACCACCTTCAACAGTGACAGATTTAACTGCTTGTACGAACTGGTCTTTGTTATTAGACGAGAGTGTAACCCTTTCAGAAAGTCCGTTTTTATCAAATACTAATAACCCCAAGTTCGCACTAGCAGGAATCTGACCTGCAAAAACTTCTAGTGCTTCCATTGCGGCGTATATTTTTAACTTTCCACCACCACAATCTCCCCCTGCCATTGAACCACTACCATCAAGCACTACATAATAATTAGTTTGCAATAAATCCTCTGCCACAGGGTTATTTTCTGGCAGTGTTGGCCAAGTGTTGAGTAAAGGCTGCATATTATAGGGGCGTCCATCATCACGAATTGATGGGACAGATTGAATATCTTCTCCATTAACAAGCGAAGATTTTGCAGCGCTATTTGCAGCTGAACTATTTTGTGTACTGTTTGTACCTGACTCTTCACA
The DNA here is from genome assembly GCF_000428585.1 of Zooshikella ganghwensis DSM 15267. Classification (GTDB taxonomy): domain Bacteria; phylum Pseudomonadota; class Gammaproteobacteria; order Pseudomonadales; family Zooshikellaceae; genus Zooshikella; species Zooshikella ganghwensis. Next base: position 30,015 of record NZ_AUAF01000004.1, read on the forward strand.
AGCAGTTAGCCAAAACGACAACACAAGTATTATAAATAAGCGTTTATCCATGTGACCATTCCTTACCTTGACTGCTTTTCAGATTGCCTATAATGGTCTGAACACGGACGACTCTGCTTCAACCTGCAGAATTCTAAACTGCACCCGCATATTTGACCGCCATTGCTTTTCTGTTTTTGGTACACAAGGATCAGCACCACAAACCCCTGTTTTAGGTGCACTAATACCATGGCCAATAACCGCAAACTGGGAAGAGTCTAGTGATACTCCTTTACTTTTAGCAAAATCGATGATGTTATCACGTACTTCTTGTGCTCGACTCAGACTTAAATTTCGTGCTGCTTGCTTAATTCTGCCCAACACCATCTGCGAAGCATTTGCTTTGCGTTTTCGTAAATAATTCATGGGATCACTATGCCCTTCTACAGTGATAATTGCGCCACCATAGGTACTGGCTAAATCCATTACTTTTTTGAAAGCATCTTCATATAGCTCAGCAGAAAAAGTTTTTTGGTTAGGTTGAAAAAATACTTCAAATGAAAATAACTCACCTTGGTCAAGATTACCTTGTTGTTGTTTTTGCGTGACCAAAGCAGCCACTTTACTTTCATCAAACTTAGGGGCTTCAGCTACATTAACTTGTGATAAACCTTTTTTAAGCTTGTCATAATCCCACTTCGCCTGAGCAACTTCTTGCTGTTGGCGTAACAAACCCACTTGCTGCAATCCATTCTGACTTTCTTTAACAATGACAGTAAAACGACGTGGATACGTATTATTTGCAAAAAATTTAACATTTCCATCATATCCAACATGACGAGCATCCTGATACATACCTTCAGCATCCGCTAAAGCCTGTTCACTATCCAACAAGCCTTTTGCAGCCGCTCTCATCATTTGCTCATAAGCCTTGCTATCCACCGAACGTTGCTGAACAACATTGGTCATAGACTCTTGCCCTAACAACAAACTCCGTGCAAATTTTTCTACCAATTCACGATTTTGTTTAAAAAAATCACTACGAACAGCGTAAACATCCGCAATCACTGTATCCGCAGTTTTTGTGGATAATAATATTTTTGCTCCTTTAACTGAGTCTTCAGCCCCTGTTCCTACAGTTCCTCCAGAGGTCAACGCCAATGCATCCGGGATAATGACAAACACCGCATCAATATCTTTTTCATAAAATGCAGCCATAGGACTATTATCAGTGCCTGTTAAGTCTTTCACCCAGCGGACATTAATATCCTTAAACGTTAATCCTGCATCAGCAAGTATTCGAGATAAATAGTCAACATGAGGCCCATAAGCTTGTAATACGACTGTTTTGCCTTTTAAATCCTTTACAGTTTTAATGCCAGGCTTAACGACTAAGGCATCGCCTCCAGCAGAATCTGTTAACTTATAAATTACAATAGGCTTTGTTTTGGCATCTTTACTGATAACATCCATGGCCATGTTCAACATACCAATAGTCCCCCTCAGAAAAGGAGAATCACCTTTCAAATAATGTTGAACTTGTTTTGCAAAATCATCTTCACGCGTTAGTCTTAATTGAAGTCCTTGTTGTGCAGCAATTGAGTTAGCTTGAGTAGACAGACTATTACCATTAGCGTGTATGACTGCTATGTCGCCTCCCCAACTAATAAAGGGAACCTGCAGTACACCCCCTTTTACTGTCCCAATGCTAGCTGGAACCACTTGATCTAAGGGCTTTATATTTATGTATTCAACCGCTGCAGCTAAACTGCTTAATAGTAGGCTTGCGGTCACTACTAATGCTCGCAGCATATACCTCTCCTTTCATATAAATCTTTTTGTTATCTATACCCAATACGAATGATTTCTAGGTTTTGTTATCTTCACTCCTCACCCCAACCACCTATTAATATAGGCTCATGGGGCTTCGTCACTCGATGGCCGCACCTAAAAACCATTCGTATTGGGTATATCTTTAATATGCAGTAATTATTGTGAATACAAACTGTCTTATTAACTCAATAGAACTGCGAAATCATACGATGTTTACATTCATAAAACAGTGAAGATTACGTATTTTTACATATTTTTTAATTTTTTTATCGCAAAAAAATTTTAAATAACTAATAACAACTTTAGTTTAAGCCAACATACGCTACTTGTACCTTATTCAATACTCATTTAACGTCCTGAATGAGTCTGGATGGTTTAAGTTAAAATTATCAACATGTTGCCTTATTTCAGGACTGAATCCTTCTCTTCTGACCGACTCAATCAAATCTCTGAACTCCACTTGATCTTTAATCACTGTGCTGCCTGCACTGTTTTTAAGAGAATGATCAGCCACAATTTTTCCTCCGCGATTAACACTAGGTCCATTACCTCGATCATCAGTATAGTACTGAGATAACACAAGTAACCGCGATCCCAAAAAACAGGCTTCCTCTAAATCATGAGTAACGAAAAATATTGTAAGCTGCTCTTTTTCCCAAATATCCAATAAAAAAATCTGCAAATCTTCACGAGTATCTGGATCTAGAGCACCAAAAGGCTCATCCATCAACAATATGGGATGCTTCATAATCAGCGCCTGAGCAATGGCTGCACGTTGCTGCATACCACCAGACAGCTCATGAGGATATTTTTCTGCCGCTTCAGCCAAACGAACTCTCTCAAGCAAACTCATTGCTTCTTCTTTCCAGTCAGACTGACGTCGCCAGGGCATCCACCACTGCTGGTGAGTAAGATGCTTCCCTAACAATACATTGTCTAAAACCGATAAATGAGGAAACAATGAATATTTCTGAAAGACAATGCCTCGGTAAGGATCAGGAAATCCAACAGGTTGCCCTTCCACTAAAATTGATCCCTGGTCTGACTGTTCTTGACCAAGTATCAATCTTAGCAAGGTGGACTTTCCACAACCACTTGGTCCCACTAGTGTACAGAACTCACCGTGTGATACATGCAAGTCAATGTCATCTAACACACATTTTGAGCCATAGCTTTTCACTACATCAGTTATTTCTAGCTTTTTGAATGCAGCACCAGCCCCTGTTAATGTCATATGATTTGCCTTTACTTTTTGCTTTCTGTATACCAGCTAAACACTTTGCGATTAAGCAAACTTAGCAGGAAATCAAGAGTGAAACCCAGAAGTGTAATCCAGGCAACATAAGGAATAATCACATCCATCGCTAAATATCGACGCATAAGAAATATGCGATAACCCAAACCTTCAGTTGCAGCGATTGCTTCAGATGCAATTAAAAAGAGCCATGCAGCTCCTAAACTCAATCGTAAAGAGTCAATTGCTCTAGGTAACACCTGCGGTAGAATAATACGGTATGCCAGAGCCATGGAAGAGGCCCCCATAGTTAATGATTTTACCAGCTGCTCCCTTGGTATTTTTATCACCGCTAAATATATATCCCTTGTCATTACAGGAAACGTACCAATAAAAATAAGTGCAACTTTTCCAAACTCATCAACACCAAATGCGATGAATAGAATGGGTAAAATTGCCAGTGGAGGTACCATTGCCACCATCGTGATAAAAGCTAAAAGTACAGACCGGAAGCCTATAAACAAGCCCATATTTAAGCCCAATAAAATGGCAACCAGTAACGCACTACCTACACCAATCACTATTCGGGTCAAACTGGCAAGGGTATCTTGCCAAAGCAGATATTCACCCGTTCGACGATCAGGAGCAAAAGCCATCCGTTGAATAGCATCTCCCATCTGAGACAAACTCGGCAGAATCTTATCCGCAGGATTTTCAGCCAAACGCGCATCAGAAGCCCAAAGGTACACAACGACCACTAAGACAAAAGGCAATACTATTAGCAGACGCTTTAGCCATACAGGTGGATTTGCATGCAACCCCATGACTAATGGTGGTTTATTCATAAATGGCACCTTATAAACGATCACAAAGTTTTCTGCATACTACACTATAAAGTGTAATCACTGATCATCCACTAAAGAAGGTCATCTATAGTTTGTAGTTCTTCACACTCTCTAGGCTTAAACCACATTTAAGACCGAAGAACTGAACCTCAACAAAGTAAATGCAATACCCGAAGAATAACGAAACTTGATATTAAAGACAGGTCGAATCTAAAAGAATAAATAACTAAAAAAGCGAATAGAGATTTATAAAAAAGCTAGCGTATCAAGATACTATTAACTGAAACCGCGAGATAAAAAAAGCATAGTGATAATAATTAAAAATGTTACTTTTATGCAACAGAATAGTTACTGTCAAAAAATTTGTTACAGATTGTATACTCACAATCTCCGGTTATGGTTTATAAATAAACCATAACCGCCCTTATTATGTCGCAGTATTTTAACAAAAATGTCGCTTATACGCAATATTTATAGAAATAAGCTCACCCTAGAAAACCAAACCAACGTACAACAATATAGTTTAGCTCTGAAGTCGCACATAATTTAAGAAGTGATAACATCCACAGTTGTTTTTAAAAGCGCTAGTAAGACTCTCATCCTGTGAAAATGCTTATATTAATAAGTAGGCATAGTGAAAATATCTGACAACTAAGCTGTACTAATGTATCAGTACGCATTAGTACAACTTAGTTAATCCAACAAGAGCGTTATCGACAACAGAAATAATTCGTGTAAGTTCTATATCACTAAACTTTAAGTTATTATCCAAAACTTGTACGTTATTAATCTTATTTTTTTGTATAAATATGTTGAACTTGAGCAAAATTACCCATTGGCTTTAACCTTTTTAATTGGTCTTCTCTCAACCTAGGTAGCTCGTTTACATTCAATTTTTCGATTAACCCTCGATCAAAAACCATCCAGAACTTTTTCTTATCAACAAAAATAAGACCAGGATATGATGCACTCTCTGCTACTGCAAACCCTTGCGTAAAATCTGGAATTTCCTTGACTATGGTATCAGCAATAGCTCGAGCAATCACAGCATATCCTGATAATACTGGATGGCCATTTTCATTCTTTGGATATAGCATTACTCGATTTAAAGCAGCTTTCTGTAAAGGTTCAACAATATCTATATACACACTTCCATTACCAATCTTACTCAACTCTTCACTGAACCATTTGATTCGCACTTCCTCATCTGCAATTAATTTTTTATAATGATCTGGAGTACTTAATCCTTTTTCTAAATTAACTTTATCTTTATAAACTAGCTCTTTTGTTGGGATAATAGTATATATAGTTTTAATATTAATTGGATTTAAAATATTTCTTATATCTTTTGCTACCTGCAGCATTATTTTATACCCAACATCAACAACAGGTGATTGCAAGTTATTCTCACCACGAATTTTAGGTGTAAAAACTGTTGATACACCATCACCAAAACTGACAGCCCATTGATATTTTTTAGGCTCTGGAAACTCAACCGTAGGAGCATCATTGGCTGACAAATTAGTATTCAGTCTATACCTTGCCCAAAGATCTGATCCATACGCTAAACTGAAAGTTTCTAAAGGGTCATTACCAGTATAAAAAGCAATTATCAGAAGAAGAGGCTGAAAAACTGAAGCATTTCGCGCAGCTTCAAAGTATTGAATTGCCCCCCAACCACCTGTGGCCATAGTGTATTGCGTTATAAATTTATTTTTCGAATCCAAGTAATTATTAAAGATATGTGGCCAGTTATATATAATAGGCGCATTATTGCCATAGGTTTGGCTATCCCCCACAATCACTATCTCTGCATGATTTGGAACGCCAAAGTTTCTAAACCCTAATATATCGTGGGGGCCAACTCCCCCCATTTCAGGTAATAGTGGTTTAGCTCTCACTTTAAAAACTGGATCTTGTATTAGAAAGTCCATAGACTTAATATCTTCGTCTCTGAAAATATTGTCAAAAAAAGGAGGAACCTTCTTATCTATTTGTACTAGTTGCAAGTCAGTACCTTGACCAAGCAGACCAGGCGCTAAATATCTCAATAAAAGCAAGGCAATAGATAGTAAGAATAGAGTAATTAAGCCAATAGAAGTATATTCTTTAAGTTTCTCGTTCATAGTTAAAATAGTGTATATATAAAAGGTGCAATGGCTGAGCCTTGAGATAAAACGATTAAAGCCCCTAACAGTACAAATACTGTAATAATTGGCATTAACCAGTATTTTTTGCGAGCTTTCATCAGCCCCCAAAGATCTTTCATTAAATCCCACATTAGAAAGGCCTCTCGAAATCAAATGTTTTCATATGGTCTGATGGTATTATATAGCTACTCTTAGACTCATATTCATCTGACTCTATCTCAAGTTTTTTAAGTTTTCGCAGGACAAAACCAAATGGGGTTATTACAATAAAAAACAGTAAAGCTAATATTAAAAAAGTGTTGACTTTACCAATCACTCCAGCAAACGTCATCCAACCATCAAACAATTTGTTCTTGAAATTAAAGCTAGCAAGTAGGAGTAAAAAAGATATGCCAGCAATAATAAAAGGCCATAATGGTATTTCATACTCAAAAACCCATGGTAATAAAAGTCCAAAAATAAGTATTACCATCACACCAAAAATAACAAAAAAATTATTAACCTGTTTTCTATCAGTCTGGTTCATAGTCCTTTTTCCATTTTCTTGCCAGTAATTCTTCTGGCTGTTGACTTTTATAAATAAGAACTTGTTCCAATACCAGTATATCCATGTCAGTCGCCATGAAACATTCGAAAGCATCTTTTGGCGAGCATACAGGAGGTTCGCCTCGAACATTAAAAGATGTATTAATTACCATTGGAACACCTGTAAGCTTGTAAAAACTTGAAATAAGTTTATGAAACTTAGGATTGGTTTCCTCACTTACAGTTTGCAGCCTTGCAGAGTAGTCAGCGTGAGTTATTGCAGGCACATCAGATTTTTCAATACTTAATAGCTCTAACCCTTTTACAGAGTCAGGAATTTTCTTCCTATGATTTTCTTTTACAGGAGCTGTAAATAGCATGTAAGGGCTTACCTGTGAAAAGTCAAAGTATTCTTCTGTATACTCTTCTAATACTGCAGGAGCAAACGGTCTAAATGACTCCCTAAACTTAATTTTCATATTCATTTTCATTTGCATATCTGGAGAACGTGGGTCACCAATTATTGATCTACCTCCCAATGCTCTTGGCCCAAACTCCATTGGCCCTTGATACCAACCAACAACATTTTGGTTATTAATTTCATTTGCAACTTCAACACAAAGTTCATCATCAGATTTTATAGTATAAACTACATTGAGACTATCTAAGTAGTGGGTTATTTCTTCTAAAGAGTACTTATTCCCAAGAAATGCTCCTCGCATATTATCATTATGACAAACCCTTCTCTCATTATTGAAGTGTAAGTACCACAGCGCCAATGCAGCACCTAGTGACCCTCCCGCATCGCCAGAAGCAGGTTGAATCCAAACATTAGAAAAAGGTCCACTTTGTAACAACTTGCTATTAGCCACGCAGTTCAAAGCCACCCCACCGGATAAGCAAATAGAATTAATTTGCTGATTTTTATAAAGTGTATTAGCAAGTTTCAAAATAATTTCCTCGGTTACCTCTTGTATTGATGCAGCAATATCAAGATCTAACTGTCGAATAGACTGATTTGGTTTACGAGGCTCATCTTTAAACAATTTTGCAAAGGAGTCATTTGTCATTTTCAACCCAGTAACATAGTCAAAATACTCCATATTTAACTTATATGACCCATCATCCTTTATCTCAACAATTTTTTCTCTTATTAAGTTACTATATTTTGCTTCTCCATAAGGCGCTAACCCCATTAACTTATACTCACCACTATTAACTTTAAAACCTGTAAAATAGGTAAAGGCTGAGTAAAGTAGACCTATTGAATGAGGGAAATTAATTTGCCACAAAGGTGTAATTTTTTCTTTTTCGCCTAACCAGGCACTCGATGTAGCCCACTCTCCTACCCCGTCAAGACATAGAATAAGGGCCTTATCAAATGGTGAGGGATAAAATGCTGATGCAGCATGAGATAAGTGGTGCTCAGAAAAGAACAGTTTTCCTTTAAATTTTTCCTCAGCAATATTACTTAATTGTTGCTTAATTTCTCTTTTAAGATATAGCTTTTCTTTAAGCCAAATTGGCATTGAGGTTTTAAAGGACTGCCACCCCTTGGGTGCATAAGCCAAATAGCTTTCCACCAAACGTTCAAATTTCAATAAGGGCTTGTCATAAAAAACTACACAGTCAACATCAGACAGTTGAATACCTTCCAATGACAAGCACATCTTGATGGCTTTTACAGGAAATCTTGCGTCATGCTTTATTCTGCTAAACCTCTCCTCTTGTAAAGCATATAAAATTTTTCCATCTTTCAGTAAGGCTGCAGCACTATCATGATAATATGCAGAAATACCTAATATATAAGTCATTACAGTTTTCTTTCTTATAAAATTTTATTTTCATAAATATAGCTATTACTCTAGTTCAATGAGAGAAAGCTGTTATACCTTTCGCACAAACTTAAATAAAATTTATTAAAGAAATGAGTAATGATTTAGATAATCATTAAAAAACTACGATACTTTTTTTGCTCATAGATAAAAAAAAGGGCCTATATGGCCCCTTTTTTTTGGAATAACTAAACAGGGATGTTTAGATATTTTTACCCAATGAAGTATTTTCAGAACGCAAGTCGCGACATGCTTGAGCAATACGTTCAGCCATACCCAACTCTGCAGCTTTACCCCAAGAGCGAGGGTCGTAGACTTTCTTATTACCTACTTCACCTTCAACTTTTAGGACACCGTCATAGTTTTTAAACATATGATCCACAACCGGGCGTGTAAATGCATATTGTGTATCTGTGTCAATATTCATTTTAACTACGCCGTATTCCAGTGTCTCATGAATTTCATGCAATTCAGAGCCAGAGCCACCGTGAAATACTAAGTCTAAACGAGCATCTTTTCCTAGCGCTTTTGCTACAGCATCTTGCCCATCACGCAAAATAGTGGGTTTCAGTTTAACGTTACCTGGCTTGTAAACACCATGTACGTTACCGAACGTTGCGGCCAGCAAGAAACGACCCATTGAGCCAATTTCTTTCGCTGCCATCACCATATCTTCTGGTGTAGTGTAGAGCTTGTCAGCAGAAACACCGGAGGTGTCGTGACCATCTTCCTCCCCACCAACAACACCTGTTTCAATTTCCAGAATAATTTCATTAGCGACACAGTCAGCCATGATTCTTTTAGACTCTGCAATGTTTTGATCCATTGGTAGAGCAGAACCATCATACATATGAGAGTTAAACAGATTCGGCAAACCTGCTGCACGACGTTTTTTAGTTTCTTCAATAAGTGGCTTCAAGAATGAGTCAACATACTCTGGATGGCAGTGGTCAGTGTGCAGAGCAACGTTAATATCATACTCTTCAGCAAGAATATGTACGTAAACAGCCAGCGCAATTGCACCTTTTGACATTGACCCTACAGCTTGGCCAGACGCAAACTTTCCACCACCTGTGGATACTTGAATAATGCCATCAGAGTTTGCCATTTTTAAGCCCAGCAAAGTAGCATTAGCTGTTTCACTGGAAGAAACATTAATTGCTGGGTAGGCAAATTTATTCTGCTTTGCATTATCCAGCATTTGACAATACTGTTGGTAATTAACCACTGGCATGATGCGTTTTCTCCGATTATTGAAATATTTAAAAGTTTGTAGTGTAGTGAGCTCAACCTGTCGCCAAGCCCATTACCTTAAAGTCTAATAACCAAGCGCAATGTGCTTTGGTTATATGGTGTAATTAACTTTGTTGAGCACGCTCTTCAAGCATTGCCACAGCAGGTAGTTTTTTGCCTTCTACAAATTCCAAGAAAGCTCCACCACCAGTAGAGATATAAGACACTTTCTCAGCAATATCATACTTATCAATTGCCGCAAGTGTGTCGCCCCCACCCGCCAGAGAAAAAGCATCACTATCTGCAATTGCAAGTGAAAGCGCTTTTGTACCTTCACCAAACTGGTCAAACTCAAAAACACCTACAGGTCCATTCCAGATAATGGTTTTAGTTTCAGCCAGCAATTCTGCAAACTGTTTTGCTGTTTCAGGGCCAATATCTAAAATCATATCGTCATCTGCAACATCATCTACAGATTTAATAGTAGCTTCTGCAGATTCAGAAAACTCTTTAGCAGTAACTACATCAACAGGCAGTGGAATATTGGTTTTAGCCATTAGCTTTTTAGCTTCAGGAATCAAGTCATGCTCACATAGAGACTTACCTACAGGTTTACCTGCAGCGGCTAAAAATGTATTAGCGATACCACCACCCACTATCAACTGATCAACGACATTTGATAATGATTCAAGCACAGTCAGCTTGGTAGAAACCTTAGAACCACCGACAATAGCTGCAACAGGCTTAGCAGGACTCAATAAAGCTTTTGCTAAAGCATCTAATTCATTGGCTAACAAAGGTCCTGCACACGCTATTGGAGCATACTGCCCAACACCATGGGTAGATCCTTGTGCCCGGTGAGCGGTACCAAATGCATCCATAACGTAAACATCACATAGCGCAGCCATTTTTTTAGCTAACGCTTCATCATTCTTTTTCTCGCCCTTGTTAAAGCGAACATTTTCCAGTAATACGACCTCTCCGGCATTAACCTCAACACCATCAAGCCAGTCTTTCAATAAGCGAACTGGCTGGCCTAGTTTTTCGCTCATATATTCTGCAACAGGTGCTAAAGAAAACTCTTCAGCATATTCACCTTCTGTTGGACGACCTAAGTGAGACATTAGCATCACTTTTGCACCGGCAGCGATGGCTTGCTTAACCGTTGGCAAAGAAGCCATGATACGGGCATCACTGGCAACCTTTCCATTTTTTATGGGTACGTTCAGATCTTCACGGATAAGTACTCGCTTGCCCGCCAGATCAAGATCAGTCATTTTCAATATGGTCATGCTGTTTCCTATATACCTTCTTGTTGCAACGTATTACTCAATACACATCTATGAGTGTATTACTCCTATCTTTCACTGTTTTTATTGGTTTATGTGATGTCATTGGAGCACTCGACAACACCATAAGATGTAGTGTAATCGAGAATTTTTGTGTTGTTTCAAGCCATCTGCTTAAGCCAATGTAGACTGACGTCCAGCATACGATTGGCAAATCCCCACTCGTTATCAAACCAGGTGACCATTTTCACCATCTGACCACGAATAACTTTGGTTTGGGTCAAGTCAACTATAGATGAGTGTGAATCATGGTTAAAATCACATGAAACAAGTGGCTCTTCAACGTATCTCATCAGCCCTCTTAATGGGCCTCGAGCCGTTTGACGGATCATTTCATTTATTTCCGCCACGGTTGTTGTACGTTTTACCTGTACAGTTAAGTCCATTGCTGACACATTAATGGTAGGTACACGCATTGATAAAGCAGCGAAGCACCCAGCTAAGTGAGGCATGAGACGGTCTATTCCCTTAGCCAATCCAGTATCTCTCGGTATAATTGACTGCATTGCACTTCGTGTCAGACGTAAGTCTGTATGGTGATATGCATCAATAACCGGCTGATCATTCATGGCGGAATGGATAGTGGTAATCGTCCCATGCTCAATACCAAAATGGTCGTCTAATGTTTTTAGTACAGGAACAATACAGTTGGTGGTGCAAGACGCATTGGAAACAATTCTGTGGAAAGGTTTTAATTGTACTTCGTTAATACCATAAACGATGGTGGCATCAACTGTAGATTCTGCTGGTTGTGAAAATAACAGCCGTTTAGCGCCACTTTGCAGATGCACTTCGGCAGTTTCTCTATCTGTGTAGGAGCCCGTACACTCCAAAACCAAATCAATCCCAAGTGCCTCCCAAGGCAAATTTTTAGGTTCGGGATGATTAAGCAGCCGTATTTGATCCCCATTAACAACGAGTGAATTATTTTCTTGTCTGACCTGAGCAGGAAAATAACCATGCGTAGTATCAAAACGGGTAAGGTAAGCTATTGTTTCAGGATCGGCTAACTCATTAATGGCTACTACTTGCAGGTGCTGGCGATAACGGTTTTCATATAACGCTCTTAATACGCACTGCCCAATTCGACCATAACCATTAATTGCTATACGGTGGGCCATTAAGTTACTGGATACCTCACTTTAAGTTTCACTTCTGAAAAAACTCCAATCAGGTAAACACTTTACTTAGGAGCGACTGGTCTATTATATGTTGTTGTTAACAGCCACGTAATGTTTGTATGAGACTTCTTGGTAGCACTTATTAGTCACTATCAAGCTTAGCAAAGTAACGAATTAACCTCTACTACATGCTTTGTTATTGAACATTATAAAACCTGCCCCATAACCAAAATGGGCGACTAACGCCGCCCATTTCTGCATGCCGGAATTAAATATCAGAAAGTAAATCTTCTGCAGTACTCACAACATGGTCTACTGTAAAGCCAAACATCTCGAATAATTCACCCGCAGGTGCTGATTCGCCATAGGTTGTCATACCCACAATACGACCATCCAAGCCAACATATTTATACCAGAAGTCAGCATGGGCAGCTTCGATAGCAATTCTTGCGGTGACTTCTAAAGGTAAAACTGACTGTTTGTATTCAACAGACTGCTCATCAAACACATCAGTAGAAGGCATTGATACAACACGTACCTTATGTCCTTTAACGGATAGTGCATCGGCAGCATCCATCGCCAAGCCCACTTCTGAGCCTGTTGCAATTAGAATCAAGTCAGGTGTACCTTCGCTATCACGAAGTACATATCCACCCTTAGCTACATCTGCAACTTGAACATCAGTACGTGCTTGATGAGGCAGGTTTTGACGAGAGAAAATCAATGCAGAAGGGCCATCTACACGCTCAATGGCAGACTTCCATGCTACTGCAGTTTCAACCGTGTCACATGGACGCCACATTGCTAGGTTGGGTGTTGATCTTAGGTTCGCCAATTGCTCAATCGGCTGGTGTGTAGGACCGTCTTCACCCAGACCAATAGAGTCATGTGTATACACGAAAATACTGCGCTTCTTCATCAAAGCAGCCATACGCACGGCATTACGCGCATATTCCATGAACACAAGGAACGTCGCACCATAAGGCACAAAACCACCATGCAATGCCAGGCCATTCATGATCGCAGACATCCCAAACTCACGAACCCCGTAAAACAGGTAGTTACCTGCAGGCATCTCTTTGCTTACACCTACGCAACCTTTCCATAATGTCAGGTTAGAACCTGCAAGGTCAGCGGAACCACCCATAAACTCAGGCAACAAAGGACCAAACGCGTTTAAGGTATTTTGCGATGCTTTACGACTTGCAATAGTCTCACCTGTCAGCTGACAGTCACGGATATATTGGTCCGCTTGAGCAGAAAAGTTAGCTGGCAACTCACCACTCATGCGACGACTAAACTCAGCAGCTAGCTCTGGATATTCTTTTTGATAAGCAGCAAATAGGTCATTCCATTGCTGCTCACGGTTTTTGCCCGCTTCTTTCGCATCCCAAGCACTATAAATACTTTCAGGCACTTCAAAAGGTGCATGCTGCCAACCCAACTGCTGGCGAGTTAAGGCAATTTCATCATCACCCAGAGGTGCACCATGACATTCTTCTTTACCAGACTTATTTGGAGAACCATAACCAATAATGGTTTTACAGCAGATTAACGTGGGTTGATCCGTGTTAGCACGAGCTTGTTCGATCGCCGCTTTAATGGCTTCAGGATCATGACCATCAACACCAGGAATAACTTGCCAGCCATAAGCTTCAAAACGCTTGGCAGTATCATCAGTGAACCAGCCTTCTACCTCACCATCAATGGAAATACCATTATCGTCATAAAAGGCAATTAACTTACCAAGCCCCAGCGTACCAGCGAGAGAGCACACTTCATGGGAAATACCTTCCATGAGGCAGCCATCACCTAAGAATGCATAAGTAAAGTGATCAACAATAGAAAGATTTGGACGATTGAATTGGCCTGCCAATACTTTTTCTGCAACAGCAAAACCTACTGCGTTGGCAATACCTTGTCCCAAAGGACCTGTTGTTGTCTCAACACCAGGCGCATAACCATACTCTGGGTGTCCTGCTGTTTTTGAATGCAGTTGGCGGAAGTCCTTCAAGTCATCAATAGACAACTCATAACCACTCAAATGCAATAAAGAGTACAACAACATGGAGCCATGACCATTAGATAGTACAAACCGGTCACGGTTACTCCAGTCAGGATTTACAGGATTATGTTGCAGGTAATCGCGCCAAAGTACTTCTGCGATATCTGCCATGCCCATGGGGGCACCCGGATGGCCACTTTTAGCCTTTTGTACTGCATCCATGCTAAGTGCACGAATTGCATTAGCACATTCTTTCCGAGGTGACATGGCTTCACTAGACGGCATGGAAAACTCCTAGGATGTTCAAGTAGCAACCAAAGAACGGCATTTTCGCTTTTTCTGGCCTTCACAGCAAATTTCTTGCACGTTAAAACCACCTACCAACCATCAAATATTAAAAAGCAAATATTAATAAACAATATCTATATCAATGAGATTTGATATAGATATTGTGATCACATTTTAATACTGCTAGACTGCCCCACATGAAATCCCAAGACCTACTACCAAATGACACCTATCACCTTTCGATTGATCGACTGGTCAGGCTTTGCAAAGCCTGTGCAGACCCTCAAAGAATGGCTATTTTACGGGTACTAAAAAACAACTCATTTGGAGTTCTTGAGTTATCAACTATTTTGGATTGCCGACAGTCTGGTGTCAGTCATCACCTAAAAGTATTAGTTCAAGCTGAACTAATTACGCACCATCGCGAAGGTAATTCGATCTTTTACCGACGAGCGGTGATACCTCAACCCCATCCTCTAAGAGCTGTCATTCAAGGTTTATTCAATAACCTTGATCAGTTGCCTTTGGAGGAAAAGTATCAGCAAGGGGTGGATATGATTCGTGCCCAGCGTGCTGAATCATCCCAGGCGTTCTTTGCACGCCATGCTGACCGCTTCAATGAACAACAAGTGCTTATTGCAGAATACGGACAATACGCAAGGGTTGCTGCTGATGCTGTCCATGGGCTTCACTTTGAGTCAAAAAATACGGCCATTGAAATTGGTCCAGGTGAAGGGGTATTTCTTGCGGAGCTAGCACCACAGTTTTCAAAGATTTTTGCTGTTGATAACTCACAGCAAATGTTAGACCGTGCTCAAGCCTTTGCTCAGGTGAACCAGCTTAATAATATTGAGTTTATACATGGGGAAGCCCAACAAGCACTTGAGCGTGGAGTACAAGCAGACTGTGTGGTAATGAATATGGTTTTACACCATGTCCCTTCACCCGCAGAGCTGTTTATCACCATTGGTAAACTTCTTAAGCCAGAAGGGCATCTGGTGGTATGCGACCTTTGCCGCCATGACCAAAGCTGGGTCAGGGATAATTGTGGCGACTTATGGTTGGGGTTTGCCAGTGAAGACTTTTCCGAGTGGGCACACAATGCCCAGTTGGAAACAGGAGAAAGCCTGTACCTTGGGCTGCGTAATGGTTTCCAGATCCAGGTACGCTGCTTTCGTAAACAATCAAAGCCAAATGAATCAAGTATCACTTAATTTCCAGAAAAGGATATGCCGTTATGGCTGAATACTCTTTGTTTACGTCAGAATCCGTCTCAGAAGGACATCCTGATAAAGTAGCGGACCAGATATCCGATGCCATTCTAGATGCCATTATAAAAGACGACCCTAATGCACGCGTTGCTGTTGAAACACTGGTTAAAACAGGCATGGTTTTGGTCGCAGGCGAAGTCCGCACTGAAACCTATGTAGATATTGAAGACCTTGTTCGTGATGTTGTACTGAAAATAGGTTATGACCATTCAGATATGGGCTTCGATGGCGCTTCATGTGCTGTCTTAAATGCGATTGGTAAACAGTCGGCTGATATCGCCGTCGGTGTCGATGAAAGCGACAGCAAAAAACTAGGTGCTGGCGACCAAGGCCTGATGTTCGGCTATGCCTCCAATGAAACCGAGGTACTGATGCCTGCGCCTATTACTTATGCACACCGCTTGGTAGAGCGCCAAGCTCATGTGCGCAAAAGAGGTGTTTTGCCCTGGTTACGTCCCGATGCAAAAAGCCAAGTCACTTTCCATTATGACAGCTACGGTAAGCCAGTGGGTATTGATGCGGTCGTCCTTTCAACCCAGCACGAAGAAGGTATCAGCCAAGAGAATATTCGCGAAGCTGTGCTTGAAGAAATTATCAAGCCTGTGCTACCAGCCGAGTGGCTTGGCAAGCATACCAAGTACTTTATCAATCCAACCGGCAAGTTTGTTATTGGTGGACCTGTTGGTGACTGTGGACTAACAGGCCGCAAGATCATTGTTGACACATACGGTGGTATGGCTCGTCATGGTGGTGGTGCTTTCTCTGGTAAAGACCCATCAAAAGTAGACCGCAGTGCGGCTTATGCAGGTCGATATGTGGCCAAGAATATTGTTGCTGCGGGTCTGGCTGAACGCTGTGAAATTCAGGTGTCTTACGCCATTGGTGTCTCTGAACCAACCTCGATCAGTATTAACACCTTCGGTACAGGTAAAGCGTCAGACGAACAAATTGAAGCTTTGGTACGTGAGCACTTTGACTTAACACCACAAGGTTTGATTGACATGCTGAATCTACGGCGTCCTATTTACCAGAGAACAGCAGCCTATGGGCACTTTGGTCGTGAAGAACCTGAGTTTTCCTGGGAGCAAACAGACAAAGCTCAAATTCTTCGTGATGCAGTAAGCTAATTACCTAGACTTCAAGGATTGAAATGTTGCAAAAATATGCGCAACTTTGGCCTTAATTTTTATCATGGTGATTTTAATAAAGCCGCTTTAGCCATATTTTTGCAACACATTGAATTGCACATCTCAGCAAACATCGCCCGTTTATAATAAAAAATGACAAATCACAGGACAGAAGCTATGGCAAATAATGACTATAAAGTGGCTGATATTTCTCTGGCAGACTGGGGACACCAGGAAATAGCCATTGCTGAAACAGAAATGCCCGCCCTCATGGCTATTCGTGCCCAATATAAAAATCAAAAACCCTTAGCCGGCGCGAAAATCATGGGCTGTATTCACATGACAATCCAAACTGCTGTATTAATTGACACTTTAATTGATCTCGGCGCAGAAGTACGCTGGTCCTCATGTAATATTTTCTCAACCCAAGATCATGCTGCAGCAGCAATGGCAGATAAAGGTGTTCCCGTTTTTGCCTGGAAGGGTGAAACAGAAGAAGAATACTTGTGGTGTATTGAGCAAACCATTCTCAAAGATGGAAAGCCTTGGGGTGGTAATATGATTCTAGATGATGGTGGTGACTTAACAGAAATACTCCATCATAAATACCCCGAATTATTAGATGCGGTACATGGCATTTCAGAAGAAACCACTACAGGTGTCCACCGTCTACTTGAAATGCTTGAGCAAGGCACCTTAAAAGTACCCGCCATTAACGTTAACGACGCCATCACCAAGTCCAAAAATGACAATAAATATGGATGTCGCCATAGTCTGAATGATGCGATAAAAAGAGGAACAGACCATTTACTTTCTGGCAAAAAAGCGCTGGTGATTGGTTATGGTGATGTCGGCAAAGGCTCAGCTGCTTCCCTTCGACAAGAAGGCATGATTGTGAAAGTGACCGAAATTGACCCCATCTGTGCTATGCAAGCCTGTATGGATGGCTTTGAGGTCGTATCCCCCTATATCAACGGCAAAAATACAGGTAATGCTGATGGTATTAATCAAGCCCTGTTAAATACCACTGATTTAATTGTTACGACTACCGGTAATGCCGATGTTTGTGATCGCTTTATGTTAGCTGCGCTCAAGCCTGGCGCCGTTGTCTGTAACATAGGTCACTTTGATATCGAAATTGATACGGCCTACATGCGTAAACACTGGCGTTGGGAAGAAATTAAACCCCAAGTCCATAAAATTTATCGCAGTGATGAGGCTAAAGATTTCATTCTACTGCTTTCTGAAGGACGACTCGTTAACCTGGGTAATGCTACAGGTCACCCATCACGTATTATGGATGGCTCATTTGCCAATCAGGTTTTAGCCCAAATTCATTTATTCCAAGCCAAGTTTGCAGACCTATCACCTGCCGAAAAGACCAAAAGTCTTTATGTACGAGTACTGCCTAAAAAACTCGATGAAGAAGTAGCTCGCTATATGGTGGAAGGTTTTGGTGGTGTGATTACCCAGCTTACACCTGAGCAAGCTAAATATATTAATGTAGCTGTTGAGGGACCTTATAAACCCGATAGCTATAAATATTAATTTATACCAGAGCACTTCCTGGCTATTCGCCTTAGCTGGCCAGGAAGACATGGTAAAACTGTCGTATAGCCACAACTATGGAATCACAAAAAAAACACCCAAAACGCTTTAGCTTTGAATTTTTCCCAGCCAAAACTCCCGCAGGCCAAGAAAAGCTTTTAACAACGGCGAAGAGACTGGCCGAGTATAAACCTGACTTTTTTTCTGTCACCTATGGCGCTGCAGGCTCTACCCGTGATAGAACCAAAGACACCGTGCTTGCAATAACTGAAGCAACACAGATAGATACTGCACCTCACCTCTCGTGTATTGGTGCCAGTAAAGAAGAAATCGCAGACTTATTAAACGATTATAAAACACATCAGATTAAGCGTATCGTTGCACTTCGTGGGGATATGCCTTCTGGAATGGGGCTAGCTACAGGCGAAATGCGCTATGCTAATGAGCTTGTCAGCTTTATTCGGGAAACAACCCAGCAGCAATTTATTTTAGAAGTAGCTGCCTATCCTGAAATTCACCCTCAGGCGCCTAATGCAGAAAAAGACCTGGAAAACTTTAAGCGTAAAGTAGATGCTGGAGCGAATGCTGCAATTACCCAGTATTTTTATAATGCCGACAGTTATTTTTATTTTGTTGAACGCTGTGAAAAACTGGGCATTACCATTCCAATTACCCCAGGCATTATGCCGATCACTAATTACACCAAGCTAGCTCGATTCAGTGATGCTTGTGGTGCAGAGTTACCTCGCTGGATCAGAAAACAACTTGAAGCCTACGGTGATGACATCACAAGTATTCGTCAGTTTGGGGAAGAAGTTATCACTCGACTGTGTGAGCAGCTACTAGACGCTGGCGCACCAGGCATTCACTTTTATACGCTCAACCAAGCCGATCCAAGTTTGGCTGTTTGGAATAATCTGGACCTGTCAAATCGACGTTAGTCAGAACCCCTCACTATGCTATAGTTGCCGTTCTGGCAATATAGCTTAGTGATTGACCTCATGCGAATTCCTCGAATTTATACTCCCCAACCACTATCCCATACTACACTCCTGACACTTGATGCTTTAGCCGCCAACCATGTGGGTAAAGTGTTAAGAATGAAGCCTGGGGAACAGATTTATTTATTTAATGGCACAGGGGATGACTATTTAGCAGAACTTAGCGAGGTCTCCAAAAAGACTGTTGTTGCCAATGTACTTAAGAAACTCACAACCCAGCATGAATCGCCCTTATCAATCCACATAGGCCAATGTTTATCTCGTGGTGAGCGTATGGACTACGCTATTCAAAAGGCGACAGAAATGGGGGTGACACAAATTACACCGCTGTTTAGCACACGCTGTGAAGTCAAGCTAGCCAAAGAAAGGCAGGAAAAAAAGCTACAGCACTGGCGACAAATTGCCATAAGTGCGTGCGAACAATGTGGCCGTAATCTGTTACCTGAAATCCATGCGCCTTTACCCATTGATCAATGGTTAGCCCAACGTTCGGAAGCATTACGATTAGTGCTGCATCACCATGCTGCAACCCCACTGGGCAACCATAAACAACCCCATGATATTGCGCTACTCATTGGTCCTGAAGGTGGACTAACAGAGGAAGAAGTCAGCCTGGCTAACCAACATCAATTTCATTCAACAACCTTTGGTCCGCGTGTCTTGAGAACAGAAACAGCCCCCGTGGCAGCACTTGCGGTACTTCAGTATTGCTGGGGGGATTGGCGGTAGAAGAATCGCTGTATTAAAAAACAAAAGCCTGCATTTGCAGGCTTTTTAAACTTAGCAAAATAGATCGCGAGCTTAAGCTAAACCATAAGCCAAAATCATCGTTTCAAGGCTATCAAGTTTAGGAATGATTGCTGGCTCGCCATGGGCAAGTACATGCATTGCTTCAAGCTCACCTTGGTTAGGCTCATCCTGAGCAATCACATCTGACTCTGTTAGGCGTACTGAGTGTGGTATACCTTGCACGACAATGGCAAAAAAAGGCAGCTCCCGATTGCCACTGATGCTGTTAATAATCGCTACCCTTGCATTACGGCTGGTGCCTCGATACTCCTCACCGTTAGCCACTTCAAACGAAATGACCGGTATTGACTGATCGCGCCAATTTATCTGTCCAAGATGCCACTCAGGAGTATCACTTGAAGATGAAGGTTGTTGAAAACCAATGATTTCAGCCACACTCACGTTGGGTAACAACAACATTTTGTCTTGGATGGGAATGAGTAAGCTTGAAAGAACTTCATCCCGGTCTTGGGTTAACTGTGCTTTTGCCATAGGGCTTTATCTCTTTCTCTCTTACGTCAAATCATTTCTAGGCAGTTAGTCCAGGATTTTTTTTTATATCAGCCACCAGTGTTTCTACCAACTGCTGAGCAAGTAATTGCGGTGTACCACTAAAAGCACTTAACCCTTTAGCCTCTATCGCATCAGGCATCGTGCTACTTGCACAGCTTTCTTTACATTGTGTCCAAAGCGGTAATTTGCGCTCAGCATAAAACTCAGCCGCATCAGCACCATCTTGCCCCATGCCACTAAAAATAATGGCACCACACTTATCCTGAAAACCTGCCAATACATTGAGCATTACCTGGTCTATCGATGGGTTATAAGGACCAGGCCAAGTCTCTCCAGTAAACTGAACTGTTTGATCAAAATCGAAGACAATTTCTTGCTCTATCGGTACTACTAAGACTTCACCACTTCGCAACGGGTCCCCTTCAACGACGTTTTTCACCTTTAAGCAACTATGTCGTCCCACAGAGTTTACTAACACCTCTTCAAAGCTGGCATCGATATGCTGGGCATACACAAAGGCAATTGGCAAATCACCAGGCAGGCAGTCCAAAAATGCTTTGACTGCGCTAGGCCCTCCTAACGATGCTCCTAATACCCAGACCCGTTGTGGCGCTTTAGAAGCAAGCTCTTTATTTGGCAGGTCAGGTAGCTCAATAACCTTTTCCCTGGCCTTAAAATCAAGCTTAATCGGAGTTGATAGCGTAGGAATAGCGGATTGTTCAGCTACGGGCTTATCTTCAACCTGCTCTTGTAAAGTGGGAATGACCTCTTGCTCAAGCTTGGCCAGTATTCTTCGCTCCCAGCGAGGGTATAGCTCTGACGTTCTGGCAGGTGCTTCCCCTTCACCAAATAATACAGGTACCTCACTAGCATCCAGCAAATCATCAAGTGGCTCCGCCCAGCCATCCTCTCCAGTGACGTCAATGAACCACGCATCAACTTTCAATTCATGGTGGCTTGGCTCAAGGCGATCTGGCGAGGTATTGATTAACACATCATAATGATGGGTTTGCATCAATACCTGAAGTAGGTGCCGCTGTAATGATGAGTCAGCAACAACACCTATTTTTCCCCGCCATCCACTCTTGCCTTCATTAGGCATCCGTTTTTACCATTCGCTCAATTGTTTCTAGTAAGGGGCCTTCCTGGAAGGGCTTACCTAAATACTCATTGACCCCAATGGCTAAAGCCCGCTCCCGGTGCTTCTCACCAGTACGTGAGGTTATCATGATAATCGGCACACTCTTTAAGCGCCTATCATTTCGAACCGTACTAGCCACTTCAAAGCCATCCATTCTTGGCATTTCAATGTCCAGCAACATCACATCAGGCTTGCGGTCTTGCAACAATGAAATAGCTTCTACCCCATCCCGTGCAAGTAAAACTTCATAACCATTACGCTCTAACAGTCTTGAAGTTACCTTCCGTACCGTTACCGAGTCGTCAACCACCATAACCAATGGTATGCGCTCAACTTGAGCCGGTACTTCAATCTCTTCCGCAACCACTTCGGCAGTAAGCAGCAGTCCTTGATGTGCGTAATCAGAACGTATCAGAGCAACTACATCAAGGATGATTACGACACGACCATCACCCAAAATAGTAGCACCTGATACACCTGGTAAGCTGGCAAACTGGAAGCCAAGACTTTTTACAACGATCTCGCGGCTACCTGCTAAGCTATCTACTTGAAGCGCAACACTGTGCTCAGCACCACGAGTCAAAATCACTGGTAAAGGCGCCAAAGCACCTTGTAGGTTAGGCTTGCCAGAACGGTGTAACAAATCACCTAAATACTTAAGCTTGTAATCCTGCCCAGCATATTCAAAGTCTGGTGCATCATCTTCGTAATACGCTTCAAGCTCATAAGGACTGACCCGAACAACCCCTTCAATACTATTTAAAGGAATAGCATACAAGTCCTCACCTATGTAAACCATCAGTGCTCGGTTCACAGATACAGTGAACGGTAGGCGAACCCGGAAAGTTGTTCCTTTGCCTGGTGTTGAGTGAATTGTCACTGAACCACCCAGCTGCTTAATCTCACTATGCACCACATCCATACCCACGCCACGTCCAGAAATCTGGGTCACAGCGCGCGCGGTGCTAAAACCAGCCTCAAGAATAAACTGCAATATTTCATTATCAGAAAGGTCAGCATCAGGGTCCATAAGTCCACGTTCGATAGCTTTAGCTCTGACAGCATCAAGGTTAACCCCACTACCGTCGTCACTCATTTCTAATAGAATATCGCCCCCTTCACGGGATAAGCTCAAAGCTACTTGCCCAACAGCTTCTTTGCCTGAAGCCTTCCGCTGCTCTTCAGGCTCAATACCATGGTCAATGGCATTACGTAACATATGCTCTAAAGGTGCAACCATACGCTCCAGTACAGTTCGGTCCATTTCACCTTCTGCATTTTCAACATTAAACTCAACTTGCTTATCCAACTCACTGGATATTTGCCGGACAATTCGGCGTAGCCTAGGCATCAGACGATTAAAGGGTACCATGCGTGTCTGCATTAACCCTTCTTGCAGCTCAGTATTAACCCGTGCCTGTTGCAGAAGCAGTGTTTCAGCATCGCGGTTTTTGTCAACCAATGCTTCTTTCAAGTCCATCAAGTCGCTGGCAGACTCAAAGAGTGAGCGAGATAGCTGGGTCAGCTCGGAGTATTGGTCCATCTCCAATGGGTCAAACTCCAAGGCCATAGATGCAGCTTCTGCTTCGTGTTTAGAGATAATCTGGGTTTGTGTCTCAATATCAAGCCGGCGAAGCTGCTCTCGAACCCGCTCAATAGTGGTATGCATTTCCTCAAGCGTAAAACTGATATCCGAAATCTGCTGTTCAACCCGGCCTCTCGAAATACTGGTTTCACCAGCAAGGTTAACCAGGCTTTCTAGCAAATCAGCTGGTACTTTCACCATCTCTTGGGGCTGACGAGCTTTCCCTGCCGCGCGCTTAGCCGCTGAGATCGGCTTCACCTTCGCAGGCATGGTATCGCCTGGGGATACTGGCTCAACTGCCTTTGTTTTTGGAGTAAACGGAAGAATTTCCGCAGATGGCTCTGCAGCCGCAGGAGTAGCTTTTTCAGCCACCACAGGAGCCTCACCTGACATATGCTTTTTCACATGATCAACATGCGTTTGCAACTTATCTTGCCGAGTGAAAACATCCGCAAAGAAAGCACCTTCTAAGTCAGGTAAGCGATTTTGAGCCTGGGTAATAAACATCTCAAACTCATGGGTAAAATCCCCTAGTTTAGAGAGTCCTGCAAGGCGAGCACCACCTTTCAGAGTATGGAGTAAACGTAACAACTCATCAGCATACTGGCCATTGGCTGGATCTTTGCGCCAGGCATCTGTAGACCTTTCGACACCATCAACCAAGTCAACAGCTTCTTCCAAAAAGATATCCAGTACATCAGTATCTGCTAACGCCAGATCGTCCAGGTCCTGGGCAACTGCTGGCTCATGAGGGCTAGCCTCCGCCAGCTCTCCAGTAACTAACGGAGCCTGCTCCAGTTCTGGCTTTGGTGGGCTGGTCTGCTCAAGCTCACTGGTTTGCGATAGCAGTTTGTGAATGTTTGGAATGCCACTATCAGGATTAGCTCGGTAAGTTTTTAAAGCATCAATAAGCCAGTCGACGTTACGGCAATAGCCTTGCGTTTTAAGCTCATCAAGCATATCTGCTAACAAGTCATGACATGCCAACAATAAGTCAAAGAGAGGTGTTTCGGTCTTCAGTCGACCATCACTTAAACCTTCATAAATAAACTCTAACTCATGGCTAAAATCACCAATTTGAGTGATCTCAGCCATTCTTGCACCACCTTTTAGAGTATGCAGATCTCGCTGTAACTCCTTAACCTCCATGGTGCTTTCTGGATTTTCAATCCATTTTTGGAGAGAGCTGGCAGTGCTTTCCATGATATCACCAGCTTCTTCCAGGAAGATTTCAACCAGCTCAGGATCAATCAACGGGCCTTTTTCTTCTTGAGTAACCACTGGTGCTGCTGGCTGCTCAACAGGCTCAGGCTCCTGAGTACTTACCTCCAGCGCTTCTTCACCTAGCTCACCCAGCTGAATAGGCTCTTCAGGAATCTCTTCTGCCTCAATATTTAAGGTTTCCAGCTCCTCTTCTGGCAGCCCCATATCAATATCAGTATCTACTTCAATAATGGGTAGTGTTTCTTCATCGAGGCTTAGTGACTCTTCCAGATCAGCATTAAGATCAACCTCTTCTACTTCAGGCATTGCTGGTTCAGCAATCTCAAAGCTTTCCACATCCTCTTCTGCTGTCAGTCTATGGAGCTGCTGAATGCAGTCGGTAGCAGGTTCAACTGTTTGGACGGCAGCAATACTATCCATCATACTAATCAGCTGCTCATGTCCATCACGTACGGCTTTGAAAAAGTCATCACTTAAAGGACACTGGCCTTCAACAACAGCCTTGTACGCATCAATCAATGCTTCACAGAGTTCTGCAACAGGATCCAGCTCAGCAATTTCTGCACCTTTAGCCAGCGTTTCCAGCTCCTCAAGAAGCATGTTTAACTCATCACCGGCTACAGGATTACGGCTCCACTCTTCAAGGATTTCCCCTGCATCCAGCAATACCTCCATGCCTTCAGCTAAGAACATAGAGATTACTTGAGTGTCTTGCTCTACCGCTTCATCTTCTGATGCATCTTCAGCAAAAAGTCGCCTTTGAATCTGATCAACATCCTGTAAAAACTGGTCCAACCCATCAAGCTCCATAAGTGGGTTTGCCTTCATTGACGCTAAGGCAGTTTCACCCAGCTCACCCGCTCTCTGAAGGATAAGGGCCACTTCATGATCTGCTTTTACTAAGTTGGCGCGTAAATCCTTAATCAACTGCTCTAGCGGCGATACCAGTTGAGCAATACAAATAACACCCGCCATATGTGCACTACCCTTCAGGGTGTGAAGTGCACGCTGAAGTGCCTCATCTATAGCAATCGGTTGCTGAGCCTCATGGTACTGAGCAACAAACTGTTTGACCGTTGCAAAGTGGGAGACAGCTTCATCATGGAAAATATCAAGCAAGACAGGGTCAAACTCTGGTGCTGCCTCACTGGGTAATGACACTTCCACTTCTTCCGCAACTTCATCAGTTGCAGGAATGTCTTCCTCCGTCAAGCCCATCTGCAGCAGTTCAAGCTCTTCTGCGACACTACCGTCCTCTTGTTCTGGTAGAGGAATCTCTTCAATTTCCTCAACAGATTCAGCTTTGATTTCCTCTTCATCTTCATCAGCAGGCAGCTCTTGTTCATCCATGATGAACGACTCAACTGCAGACTCCCAAATTATCTCATCTTCAGCTAATTCTTCTGCTTCAAGAGCCGCCTGCTCTTCAGCAAAATCATCTTCTGAAATAACAGGCTCTGCCATTAACTCTTCAGGGAAAGTCTCAGCCTCTACAGGTTTTTCAAAAGGTAGACCTTTCGCATAGGCCTCTGCTTCAGCGACAAATGCGTCAACATCTGGAGTTTGTTTCTGCTGTTGGTTTTCAAAGTCTTTAACCAGCCCTGGCAACCTGCCAGTAACGCGCCTCACCAGATCAAAATGATCATCACTAATGCTGATGGTATTATCGATTATTCGATTCAGCATGTTTTCGATAGCCCAGGCGAGTTCACCCACCACAGTTGCACCTACCAGGCGACCACTACCCTTGAGAGTATGGAATGCTCGTCGTACTTCACCACGCGCATCGGCATCATCAAGATTACTCTGCCATTTCGGGAGATATTCATTAATGGTTTCTAAAACCTCACCCGCTTCTTCAATAAAGATCTCAATGACCTCATCATCGATTAGGCTTTCTTCTTCCTCATCGACAGGTGCAGGCTCAGCTGTAACAGTGACAGGCTCTGGTTCAGCTGCAGGTGCTTCAAAAACGTCTTCAGCTGACTCAGCTGGAGCAACCTCCTCTAGTGCTATATCCTCTATCTCTTCTTGAGTTTCTACATCCTCTTCTGGGTACAACGCCTCAGCTTCTTCTAGCTCCTCAGGCTCTTTGAGTACAGGGCCTTCATCTTCCTCGCCAGATGTATCTGCAGCTTCTATCGCTTGACGCGCTTCAGCCTCAGCTAGCACTTCAGCCTCTGGTCTTACCGGGGGCTGACGTAAGTCATCGCTACTGAAGCCAAGATGAACGAGGCTTTCTTCTGCAACATCAAGAATTAATTCATTTTGACTGGTATTACCCTCAGCAAGCCGTTCTAAATAATATTCAACACTGGTTATTGCATCAGCTAGCGTATCCAGTGCTTGCCACTGAGGTACTTGTTGTTTATCCAGCAGCTGTTCTTTCACATAACGCCGACAAGCTGCAATCAATGTTGCCGCCCTCTCAAGCGGAATCATGATTAAGCCGCCACGAACAGCGTCTAGAACTTCTGGGACATTAACTAAATTTTGGTGATTCCACTGAGAAGCAATAAATTCAATAATGGCATCTTTGGCTTGCTCAAGCCCGTTCCTTGCCTCACGAATGACTGCTTCATGAGCCTCACTCATCTCTGAGACAGGCACAACACTTTCTGTTACTCGCGGCTTACCTGTGGAGCTATCAACAATACCGGTCAGTGTTGCTTCTACATAGAGCAGGGAGCCAGCAATATCCATCAGCGCAGCATCATCCATCTCTCTGTTACCAGCAACCATCTGTTGCATGATATCAAGCTGCTCCATGAGCACTTTGCGGGGAATACCGAGACCTAGTACAGCAATAGTATCAGCGATGCGCTTTAAGACAGGTACCTGCTCTTTAAAGTTGGTAATATCATGACGATCACTGCGAACAAAAAGGTCTAATGCCTCTTTGATACTGGTTAGCTCATCGGTTAATACGGTAACAACCGATGCCATTGCTTCTTTATCAGGGCCTGAAAATAGATCTCTTTCCTGGTTTAGCGTGTCTTCATCAGGTAGCGCTTCAACGAGATTAAAGGCTTCCTTAAGGGCTCTGATGCGAGGTGTTTCATTATCAGCTTTAGCAACGTAATACAGTAGATTTTTAAGAAGCTCATCAGGGGCTGTCTGGTTTAACGACTCAGGTCCCTCTTCTGTAACCCGTTTTAGCTCAATATCAATTTGTCTGAGTAACGCCCTTATGGTTGAGCTGTTATGGATTGATCCATTATTAAGTCCATCAATTACCCCAGATGCAATCCACCAAAGTTGTCCCAGTGGGGTTTTCATGAATAACTGCTCAAGCCGATTGAAAACCTTTGCCATATAACCTAGGTTTTCGGCCATGTGCTGGTCTCGTAAAATACCCACCATGGCAAACTGATACATCTGCCGAAGCTTGCGCACCAGTGTATTGAAACTTTCCCCCTGTAACTTGGCTAAAGCAGCGTCACTCAGTTTAGGATTTTTTTGGCTTAAATCAGGCGAAAACAGTGATGTTTCAGAAAGTAGGCTTTCACCACGAGCAGCTCGAATATCATTTAGAATAGGTAGCAGAATAACAGGCAAATCTCGGCGTCCACTTTGGACCCGGTCCAGGTACATTGGCAGCTGTAACATCGCCTGCATCAATACTTCGTGCGCTTCCCCCTTGTTAGTCACCGCTTCATCTAACAATCCTTTAGCGAGTGCTTCCATTTCTTCAGCAAGCAAAGCAGCACCATAAAACTCCACCATTTGCAACGTTCCATGCACCTGGTGTATGTAATTCAAACAAAAGCGAAGCTTGGTAGAATCCTGGGGGTTTTCCGCATAAGCCTCTAACGCTTGGCGTGCCTGTTTAAGCGTTTCTTCTATCTCACCTTTAACCCAGTCCAGGGCTACATAGTCGTGGCGATCACCCATAACTACTCCACTTGTCATCAATTCGCCGCCTTATGCTTGATAAAAGCTAAAGCACGATCAGTGTATGCGCGCCGCAGATCTGAGTGCTTCCAATCTACAATTTCCCCTAGCCCTAGTACCAATAACCCCCCTGGTACTAACCGCTCAACTAGGCAATTCACGATCATTTTGCGCCGCCAACGCCGGAAATAAATCAGTAGGTTTTGGCAAAAAATAATATCCATACCGTACATTGGGGCCTTATTAAGCTCCAAAACATTGACTCGGGCAAAACAAACCCGTTCTTTAAGTCCTGGATTTACCTCAAATTTTTGCTGTCCAATACTTCTAAAGTATCGATCACGAATGTCTGAATCTATATTTTCTAGTTTACGCTGACTATAGATTCCCTGCCTGGCTTTAGCCAAAGCAGGTACACTAATATCCGTTCCAGTTACACCAAAATATTGAGATTTGCCTTGTTCGCCGAGAACTGCATTTGCGAGCATCGCTAGAGAATATGGCTCTTCACCGGTTGCGCAGCCAACACTCCAAATTTCAATAGGTTTGTTGAACTCGCTTACACGCTGGCTTAAGTACTCTTCAACAACTTCAAAGGAAGGACGGTGCCGAAAGAAGCTGGTTTCCTGAACAGTTAAGCGATCTACAAGGGTTGTCCACTCTTGTGCCGCTGCTGGGCCATTCATAATCTCTTCAAAATAGGTCTGGTAATCTGAATAGCCGAGCTCACGCATGCGTATACCAACACTGGTTTGTAAAAACGACTTTCTTTGCTCAGATATACGCATGCCAGTCCTATCTTCAAGAAGAGACTGCCACTGCTCAAACTGTTGCTGGTCCATGTCAGGCAGTGACTGCATTGACCAATCTTTAGTTATCATGCTCACTTACTTCAGGCGACCCACCTTTGAATTAAACTAAACAGTGTTATAAACCAAAGGGACTATTAACCCTCTGGCAGCTTAAAGCCTGCTACCGATTTACGCATTTCAGTAGCCAGTTCAGCAAGGTGTCCGATAGAGTTAGCAGTCGCATTGGTACCCGCAGAGGTTTGAGCTGTAATCTCTTGAATAACGTTCATCGTATTAGAGATATGACCTGCAGATGAGGCCTGTTGACGTGCTGCGTTAGAAATGTTTTGAATCAAGTCAGCAAGGTTTTTCGATACTTTCTCGATCTCTTCTAGTGCCACACCCGCGTCTTGTGCGAGGCGAGCACCTTTAACCACTTCTGAAGTCGTTTGCTCCATCGAGATTACCGCTTCGTTGGTATCTGTCTGAATGGTTTTAACCAACGCTTCGATCTGTTTGGTTGCCGCAGATGCACGTTCCGCCAAGCGCTGTACCTCGTCGGCAACCACCGCGAAACCACGCCCTGCGTCCCCTGCCATCGATGCCTGAATCGCCGCATTCAATGCCAGAATGTTCGTTTGGTCAGCGATGTCATTGATCAACGATACGATATCACCGATTTCCTGAGATGACTCACCCAGACGCTTGATACGCTTAGAAGTATCTTGAATCTGTTCACGAATGGTATCCATGCCGGCAATGGTATTCTGTACAACCTCATTACCTTTGTTCGCGATCGCCACCGACCGCTCCGCTACCGCAGCAGACTCAGAAGCGTTAGCCGATACCTGGTCAATCGACACAGCCATCTCATTAACCGCTGCGGAAGCACCTGCAATCTCTTGAGCCTGGTGCTCTGCGGCTTCAGCAAGATGCATCGCTGTTGCTTGGGTTTCTTGTGCAGCTGAAGCCACTTGTACTGCTGTATTATTGATGGTTGCAACCAGCTGCCTTAGCTGGTCAATAGAGAAGTTGATAGAGTCTGCAATCGCACCTGTGAAGTCTTCTGTTACCGTAGCCGATACAGTTAAGTCACCATCAGCCAGGTCAGCTAGCTCATCCAGCAGTCGCAGGATAGCCGCCTGGTTTTGTTCGTTATGCTCTGCTTGCTCTTGCAAACGCTGGCGAGTATCACGAACCATAACCAAACCAATCAAGACAATTGATAGTACGGCCAGCAAGCCAAATAGTGCACCCGTTTGGGTACTGATAACCCGCTCACCCTCCAAGCCTTCAAACAGGTTTACTAACTTAGATGCTTCTTGGAGTAGCTGCTGAGAATCAGCAAAAATTTGGTCAGACGCTTCACGGACCTGAAATAACTCTGGGGATGTTTCAAGGATTTCATCCACACTACCATCAACAAACTCAAACAAATCAGAAATTTCATTCAGTCGGTCAATAGCTTCACTATCACTCACTCGGGTAATACCTAACTCACTGTCGCCATTTATCATCCCGCGTAATACACGACCAAACAAACTCGCATCACGACCGAAGCTGTCTGCTGCCATAACTGAGTCTTCGGTACCTTCTAGAACTTTGTTTACACTACCTAGGATACGTTCTGCTAACCAGGATTGCTTTTGTGCCAGTGCAACCTGACCAGCCGGGGCATTGGTTTCCAGCAGAATTTCTACTACCTCATCATATTCAATTTGCAGCTGTGGGACTGTTTCAGATAAGGTGCCTGCTACATCATGAAGAGAGAGTACAGTATCTTCTGTATTCATGATGTCATTCGCGTTTTTACTCACCCGCTGCCATATTCCTGCAAGGGAGTTCATCTGCTGATTGAGTGTATCTGAATTTTGCTGCTCTACCGCAGGGAGGTCATCAGATCCCTTCTGCAAGGTAGTAAAGCTTACATTGAAGGCATCATGGGCAGTACGTAGCAGTTTAAACGCATCACTCTTACCCGCTGCAGCCTCTGTAGAGTTTTTTGCTATCTGCTGAGAAAGTACCCGCAACTCCCCTGAGTGACCTATATATTCCTTGTCTTCAGAGGCTTTATTATTTACGTAAAGGAAGTTTGCGATCATCGCAACTAATGAGACAATTAACAGCACAAACAATGCAGCGATTATTTGGCTGGTTTGGTTCTTCGCAGATATACCCTTCATATGTATTTGGCCCCCACATGGCCTACAGCTTCTTGTTATGGCACAGTGTTAAACAAAATAATGGTGGTTACGCCACCTGCTGCTTCCTACTACTTCAATTCCTATACAGCAACTTTTGAAAAGCTTGGGTGCTCTGCCAGAGCATACAGGCTAAAAATCAGCCAGCGACCATCTTCTCTTTCATAAGAGCCCGTCAGAAATGACTGAAATGGCTCTGGTGTGCTGCGTGGTATTTGGTCTGAGTAGCCATCAACAGGGAAATGCTGCATCCCCATAACCTCATCAACCACTAATCCGCTAAACAGTTCACCATGTTCAACAACCAGTATACGCCGGCTTTTTCGTGCTGAAGCCAGCTGGTGTCCAAGAAAAGTTGGTAAATCCATTATGGGTAACAGTCGTCCACGAACATTCGCGATTCCCTTTACCCAACTTTGTACTCCTGGCAATTGAGTATAGTTAGGAACTGGTAAGATTTCTGCCACTTCACCCATTGGGGCCACAAAGTTCAAGTTAGCAAGACGGAAACCTATTCCACTCCACTGGGCTTTAACTTCGGTTTGGGCTGGAAGACCTGCCGCATGTTGACGGCAACGCCTAGCAATTGATTGAAGAAGCTCAAAAGGATGTTGCACTTCTGACATGATTTAAACCACTCTAACAACCAGCCTCAAAGTACATTATTGAGTGTTTTCACTAAAACAGATTCCTCGACAGGTTTCGTAAGATAATCTTTTGCCCCCTGACGTTTACCCCATACGCGATCTGTCTCCTGATCTTTTGTCGTAACAATAATCACAGGTATATGACTAGTGTTGGGATCTTTCGTCAACTGTCGTGTAGCCTGAAAACCATTTAATCCAGGCATTACAATATCCATTAATACGGCATCTGGCTTCTGATCTCGCGCAAGAGCAACACCATCAGCTCCGTTGTCAGCCTCCAGGACTTCGTGGCCGTGCTTTTCTAACATTTCTTTAAGCTTGTACCGTTCAGTAGGAGAGTCTTCAACAATTAGTACTCGAGCCATAAATCCCCCAGCTACAAACATTACCAAAACCACTCCGAAATAAAGGAATGGCTCTTAAAAATTACTTACGCCAAATTACGCATTGGCAGAGGCGCTAGAACTCGTGTTGACATGCGCCCGAATCGCCCCAAGCAGCTCTTCTTTACTAAAAGGCTTAGTGAGGTATTGGTCAGAACCCACAATGCGACCTTTTGCTTTATCAAACAAACCATCTTTGCTTGACAGCATAATCACAGGTGTCGATTTAAATGCACTGTTATTTTTGATCAGTGCACAGGTTTGATAACCATCAAGGCGTGGCATCATGATATCAACAAAGATGATGTTTGGCTGCGTATCTGCAATTTTAGCCAGGGCATCAAAACCGTCAGTCGCAGTGACGACTGTACACCCAACTTTTTTAAGCAGAGTTTCCGCTGTGCGACGAATAGTCTTACTATCGTCGATCACCATCACCTTCAAACTCTTAAAATCATCTTCCATATCTTAAGCCTTCAGCCCAAAGGAAATTACTTTTGTCTCATTCGCAGTGGTTTGACCACTAAAAGTTAGACAGAATTCCGTGCCGTCAAATGTTTTAACACACAATCCTAGTGCAATCTATAAGAAACGTTACGTGTTCAACATTCCTTTATTGTAGCCTCTTGACAAGTATATGAGGGAGCTTCTATTCCTTGAAGCATATTAAGCATATAGCTAGCAACTGTTTACCTTACAAATAGTTTAGCTATCAAATGGCAATAAGGGTAAACTTCATCACCTTAAACATATCTTTAAACTGAAGGCAACACTAGGGTGTGTATATGACAGTACGGCTCGGAATAGTGATGGACCCTATTAAAACTATCAATTATAAAAAAGATAGTTCGCTTGCAATGTTAATTGCCGCACAAAAACGCGGCTGGTCCCTATTCTACATGGAGCCTGAAGATATATTCCAAAGCCAAGGACAAAGTATGGGTATTGCCAGCCCATTAACCGTATTTGAGGATGCTAATCATTGGTTTTCTCTTGAAGAACCTCAGCGCATTGCTTTATCGAGCCTTGATGTAATTCTAATGCGTAAAGATCCCCCCTTTGATAATGAGTATATTTATGCGACTTATTTACTAGAACAAGCCCAAAACCAAGGCACCCTGGTTGTTAACAACCCGCAAAGTCTCAGGGACTGTAATGAAAAATTCTTTGCCACTCAGTTCCCCCAATGTGCACCACCAACCTGTATATCAAGGCGAGTTGATTTACTTAAAGAATTTGCTGCCAGTTATGGTGATGTTATTTACAAACCTCTAGATGGCATGGGTGGAAGCTCCATTTTTCGGGTACAGCCTAATGACCCCAACTTAAGTGTCATCATTGAAACACTGACGCTGCATGGTCAGCGACAGATCATGGCACAACAATATATTCCTGAAATAAAAGAAGGCGATAAACGGATTCTACTCATAGACGGTAAGCCTGTTCCTTATGCGCTTGCACGTGTGCCCGCCAAAGGTGAGCTACGAGGTAATCTAGCAGCAGGCGGCTCTGGGGTTGGTCAACCGCTATCAGAACGAGACCTATGGATTGCAGAACAAGTTGGCCCCGTACTACAAGAAAAAGGCCTGATATTTGTAGGTATTGACGTCATTGGCGACTTTTTGACAGAAATAAATGTCACAAGCCCTACCTGTATTCGAGAACTTGACGCTATATTTCAATTAGATATCGCTAACGAACTGATGAATTGCATAGAAAAAAAGCTCCAAGCGCGGAGTACTTCATAGACTTTTTCATACAGGGTTGGCAAACTTGCTCCCTTTGTATCTGCCTCCTGCAGGTTAATATGGGGCAAGGCGCTTCAAACCAAATGGAAGTAAACTAAGCTGGATGAATAACGGTATGGTTCAAGCGAAAACTCTAGTATCTGCCAATGATCGCCTGCTATTTAACCTTTTTATTGCACTCGCAATTCATGCTGCAATAATTTTGCTTGTAAGCTTTGACTTACCTGAAATAAAGCCTGCGCCTGTTCAGACTCTAGAAATTACTTTGGCCAATTACAAAAGTGATAAAAAAGTCAAAGATGCTGACTTTTTGGCCCAGGCAAACCAAGAAGGTAGTGGTACCCAAAAAGACAAGGCTCTTCCTACCACGAATCGAAAAGCACAATTTCGTGATAACCAGGTAAGGAAAGTCACCCCCCAGCCTCAACCTCAAGCAGCACCAACCCAAGCGCAGCAAAAGTCCAATATTGTCACTACGATTCAAAGTAGTTCACAAAAGGTACACAAACAACAGGAAGAAAAAAAGAAGCTTAAGAGAAGCAGTCAAGAAAAAACTCGACAGCGAATCGACTTAAGCTCAGAAATTGCCTCTCTTGAAGCACAGCTTGATCAGCAAGTTCAAACCTATGCTAAACGCCCAAGAGTACTACGCTTAACAGCTGCATCAACCATGCAGAGTAAAGGAGCTTACTATAAAGAAGCATGGCGGCGTAAAGTGGAGCGCGTCGGTAATATTAATTATCCCCAGGAGGCTAGGGAACGTAAGCTGTATGGCAGCCTTCGTTTGCTAGTTTCAATTAAATCAGATGGTAACATCAAAGATATTAAGGTCATGCAGTCATCAGGCCACAAAGTTCTTGACTCAGCAGCTATCAAAATTGTTAAAGCTGCTGCCCCTTATCCTCCATTTACAGGCGATCTCAACGATATTGATGAACTAGAGATCATTCGCACCTGGCGGTTTGAGAAAGGTAACTACCTTTCAAGTTTTTAGTTTTTCTTTCGTTGGGGCTTGTATTAAAAGCACTAAGCCCCAATACTTTTAATATGAACACTTCATCTACCCAAAGCTTCAAGGATCACTTTTTAATTGCCATGCCGCATTTAAAAGATCCTAACTTTGCTGACTCTGTAACGTATATTTGTGAGCATAACGACCAAGGTGCAATGGGGATCGTTATTAATCGTCCAACAGGCTTAACGTTGGATGAAATATTTCGCCAGGTAGGTATTACCCCCTCCCATGGCAATGCTCATATCAGTGATATCATTTGTGCAGGAGGTCCCGTTGAGCTTGAGCGGGGTTTCGTACTTCACTCTCCCAGTGAAAGTCATTGGGAGGCTACATTGCAAGTTGCTCCTGGCGTCCAACTCACCACATCTAAAGATATATTATTAGCCATTGCTCAGAATGAAGGGCCTGAAAATGCGCTTATCGCTTTGGGTTATTCAGGCTGGGATAAAGGCCAGCTGGAACAGGAAATACTCGACAACTCATGGCTTGTTTGTAAGGCTGACCCAAATATTCTCTTCAACACACCTATTGGTGATCGATTGAATGCAGCCGTTGCAGCCTTAGGCATTAATCGTAGTATGCTCTCGCCCGTTGCCGGCCACGCCTGATCCATTTTAGAACACTCCAGACTTTGAAATGACAATACCCACTAACATTAAGTGTCTTTTAGCATTCGACTTTGGAACACAATCAATAGGTGTAGCAACAGGTCAACGCATTGTTGGTACTGCCTCAGTTTTGCCCCCTATCAAAGCTCGTGATGGTATTCCAAATTGGGATGTAATTGCCGAAATCATCAAAGAATGGCAGCCTGATGCATTTGTAGTAGGTATACCCTGCAATATGGATGGCACTGAAAGTGAAATGAGTCGTAGGGCAAGAAAGTTTGGCAACCGGCTCCATGGACGTTTCAATAAACCATGGTTTCCTATGGATGAGCGCCTTAGCAGCTTTGAGGCCAAACAGTATGCTGCAGAGCTTGGTCATAAGGGTGACTATGCCTCAACCCCAATTGACAGCCTTGCTGCACAACTTATTCTTGAAACTTGGCTGGCTATGCATCCTATCTAAACCAGCACTCATTAATAAGTACCTCAAAAGGCTTTAAAACAAGCGTTGCCTATCTGATTCCTCCTCCTGAATACTAAGACCTCCCGCGACTGAGTTCAGGTGCTCAGAATCAGTTTCTGAACCCAGCTTGATCATTAAGCGTAAGTCATTAGGGGAATCTGCATGAGCAAGAGCATCCTCATAAGTTATTTCACCGTGCACATACAAGCTATAAAGTGCTTGGTCAAAAGTCTGCATACCTAGCTCAGTAGACTTAGTCATTAGCGGCTTTAACTCATGTACAGCCCCTTTACGAATGATATCAGATGCTAATGGGGTATTGAGTAATACCTCAACAACGGCTCGCCGCCCTTTTCCATCGGGTGTAGGCACCAATTGTTGTGCAATAATTGCACGCAGGTTTAACGATAAATCCATCCAAATCTGTCCATGCCGATCAGCAGGGAAAAAGTGGATAATCCGGTCCAGAGCCTGGTTCGCATTATTCGCGTGCAAAGTAGCAAGACACAAGTGTCCTGTTTCAGCAAATGCAACAGCATACTCCATGGTTTCTCGGCTTCGAACCTCACCGATCATAATGACATCAGGCGCTTGGCGTAATGTATTTTTTAAGGCTATTTCAAAGCTGTCAGTATCAAGCCCCACTTCTCGCTGAGAAATAATGCAGCCACGATGTTGATGAATATACTCAATAGGATCCTCAATACTAATAATATGCCCTGAGCTGTTGGCATTTCTGTGGCCAATCATGGAAGCTAATGAAGTCGACTTACCTGTTCCTGTCGCACCCACAAATATGATCAAGCCACGTTTAGCCATTGCTAAGTCTTTAATGACATCAGGAAGACCTAAATCATCAACTTTTGGAATATTTGTTTCAATACGCCGCAATACCATACCAACAAGATTACGCTGATAAAAAGCACTTGCCCGAAAACGGCCGATACCTCGTGCACTTATAGCAAAGTTACACTCATGGTTTTCTAAAAATTCCTGCTGCTGCTTTTCATTCATTACCCCCAAAACAGTTTCCCTGGTTTTTTCAGGGGACATTGCTGTTTTGGTAACAGGCACAATACGGCCATGCACTTTAATACTGGGTGGTACACCTGCGGTTATAAATAAATCAGAAGCCGCCTTTTCCACCATTACACGTAGTAACTTCTCAATTTCCATAAAACCAACTCCAATGACAGTGCTGAAAACTCAACAGCAAACACCCCTTTAAAAGTTCTCAGGTATTTTGGCTTTTTCTTTGGCTGACTCTTTGGAAATCAGACCACGCTGCAGCAAGTCTTTAAGGCACTGATCCAATGTCTGCATCCCTACGCTTGCACCTGTTTGAATTGCTGAGTACATCTGAGCAATCTTATCTTCACGAATCAGGTTTCGTATCGCTGGCGTACCAATCATGATTTCATGAGCCGCTACTCGACCACCACCAATTCGTTTTAACAGCGTCTGGGAGATAACAGCCTGCAATGACTCAGATAACATAGAGCGAACCATCGCTTTTTCTTGAGCAGGGAACACATCAACTACCCGGTCAATTGTTTTTGCTGCAGAGGTCGTATGCAAGGTCCCAAATACTAAGTGCCCGGTTTCTGCAGCCGTCAGGGCTAAACGAATGGTCTCTAAATCCCGCATCTCACCCACCAAAATAATATCAGGGTCTTCCCGCAACGCTGAACGCAAAGCTTCAGCGAAGCCTAACGTATCTCGATGAACTTCCCGCTGGTTAACCAAGCATTTTTTTGACTCATGAACAAACTCAATGGGATCTTCAATTGTCAAAATGTGTTCATAACGATTCTCATTAATGTAGTCCAGCATAGCCGCAAGAGTTGTACTCTTACCGGAACCTGTTGGCCCTGTTACCAGCACAATCCCCCTAGGAATAGCACAAACATTTTTAAAGGTTTGTCCCATGCCCAGCTCTTCCATGGTAAGTACTTTAGAAGGGATAGTCCGAAATACTGCACCTGCTCCACGGTTCTGGTTAAATGCGTTAACCCTGAAACGAGCAACACCTGGCACCTCAAATGAAAAGTCTGTTTCCATAAACTCTTCATAATCACGCCGTTGCTTATCGTTCATGATATCGTAAATCAAACCATGGACTGTTTTATGCTCCATTGATGGAAGATTGATCCGGCGAACATCACCATCAATCCTGATCATAGGAGGTAATCCTGCAGAAATATGAAGGTCTGATGCACCCTGTTTTGCACTAAATGCCAACAACTCAGTGATATCCATTTGAGTTCCCCAAACATTTATAACTTCTTTTTTTACAGCTTAGCTCTGTCTTTCCAAAAGCCCTAATTTACCTGGATTGCTTATTCACTAGCTTAAGACTGGCCTCGCCATAACATGCTTTTTTTCAAGATTTAACGATGGGCTTTCTTTTGAGGTGAAAGCCTTTGTGAACATTTTGATTTAAGATGACATGGTTTATTATCCTCTTACCAAGCAGTCTAAATCGTGGTTTACCATGTCAAACATAGCTAATAATCTACATACCATACGCCAACGAATAAGTACTGCTCAGCAGGTGGCAGGGCGAGATGAAAATACTGTACAGCTATTAGCCGTAAGTAAGAACCAGCCTATTGAGTCACTGGAAGAGGCCTATGCCGCAGGCCAGACATTATTTGGTGAAAACTATTTACAAGAAGCTTTACTTAAAATGAGTAAGCTTTCTCACCTCAATATTAGTTGGCATTTCATTGGACCCATTCAGTCAAATAAAACCACAACAATCGCTCAACATTTTTCTTGGGTACATAGTGTAGATCGTTTAAAAATAGCACAACGTTTAAATAATGCCCGCTCAGGTATGGGCCCACTAGATGTATGTATTCAAGTAAATGTTAGTGAAGAACCATCTAAGTCAGGTGTTTTACTCGACCAGCTGGAGCCTTTAGCGGCTGAAATACTACAACTGTCTAATTTGACTTTACGTGGACTAATGGCAATACCTTTAGCTACTTCTGAAATAACTGTTCAACAGCAACAGTTTCATCAACTAGCTCAAGCCTTAAAGCATCTTCAGCATTCATTCCCTGATGCAAAACTAGATACACTCTCTATGGGAATGAGTAGCGATATGGAAGTAGCCATCAAAGAAGGCGCTACGATTGTGCGAATTGGTACAGCCCTATTTGGTGCCAGAAAATAAATAGCCAAACTGCATACAGTGACCATAAAGGAGTTCGCATGCACAAACCAACGCTTGCTTTTATTGGTGCAGGCAACATGGCCAAAAGCATCATCAACGGATTATTAACAAATGGTTATTCACCCAATTTAATCTGGGCAACAGATACCAGAGCAGAGGCCTTAATATCGCTTGAATCTCAATTAAGTATAAACACCAGTAACAATAACCATGAGGCAATGAAACATGCTGATATTGTTATACTCGCTGTGAAGCCTCAAGTGATGTCTGATGTGCTTAACGAGTTAAATACTCAGCCCGGCTTAGATAACAAGCTGTTATTATCCATTGCGGCAGGTATTACTACAGCATTCATTCAACAACATTTCAGCATTGAGCTCGCTATAACCAGGGCAATGCCTAATACACCTGCAATGGTTGGTTGCGGAGCAACAGGGCTATTCGCCAACGACCTTGTCTCTAATCAGCAAAAAGCTTACTGCGAATCAATATTCAATGCCGTAGGCACAACTTGCTGGGTAGATGAAGAAAGCACGCTGGATGCAATTACTGCAATATCTGGCAGCGGACCTGCTTACTTCTTTCTCTTTATGGAAGCCCTTATTGATGCAGCAATACAACGAGGACTTCCTCCGGATATGGCCAAACAGCTGGTCATGCAAACCGCTGCAGGTGCCGCACTTATGGCAAATACCAGTGATCAAGCAATAGCAACTTTACGAAAAAACGTGACATCACCTGGGGGCACCACAGCACAAGCATTGAATGTGTTTGAAGAGAATAACCTTCGACTGCTGGTAGATCAGGCAACTGCTGCTGCCCAACAGCGAGCACAAGAACTTAGTAACCCTGAGTAACACTACTATTGAAAATACAGGCTAACATCCTTATTTGATTAATCATTAAAGGTCAGTGGTAGACAGAAAATCGTGCACTAACATGGTACAAAGCTGGCCTAAATAGAATATGCGCTCCTGAAAACAGCAAGGATTAATAGATCTATGCACTCGCCTATCTTCAGTACACTTAACTATATACTGCAGACCGTGGTAGGACTTTATATACTAGCCGTTCTACTTCGCCTATTATTGCAGCTTGTTCGCGCCGACTTTTACAACCCTATTTCACAGTTTATTGTTAAAGCAACTAACCCACTTTTAGTACCTTTACGCCGAGTTGTTCCCAGTGTTGGTGGCGTTGATACTGCCAGCTTAACACTGGCTTTTATTATTCAAATACTCCTGTTGTATATCATTGCGGCTTTTGATGGAATTTCCCCGGCAGACTTAAGTGTTTTTGCAGTAGTCTTTACTGCGTTACTTTGTTTAATTGCCGCTATTCTAAAGTTTTATTTTTTTGCACTTATCATTATTGCAATAGCCAGTTGGATTGCGCCAGGCAACTATAACCCTGCAATGATCATCCTTCGCCAAATAACTGACCCAGTCACAAACATAGTTAGAAGAGTTATTCCTCCTATGGGTGGATTAGACCTTTCAGTGATGGTGGTTATTCTTGCCATTTTCTTTATTGAACAAGGGCTGTTAGTCAGCCTAGCAAGCATTAACAGCGAAGTGCTCTCATTAAGTATTCGCAGTGTAGTCATGCCACTTCGCTAATTAGCAATACTCAAGATCACTCCCTATAAGCGCTTTTAAAAGCGCTTTTTTATTAACTTGAGGAATATTGTTGCCTACAATAAAACCAATTAACTTGTAAGACAGTTACACTATTTTTTTAGTTATTCAAAAACACACATCAAATATTGTCTTTCAGTTTTGATTGAACACTTTTATTAGAAAAAACAACAACTGACTTAAAAAATAAGATTAGACGTCAATTATTTGACAATTTTGCGCAGCTCGTCACATTACCCCACTACTCACATTGACCAATTCGCTTCCCGTTCGTTTAATTGATATGACATGCCTGAAAATGGCGGGAATCTCTTTGCTTGGATGTAAGGCAGCGGCAACAGGATAAGAAAGGTAGTCATCGATGAGTCGTGGCCAGCTAGTATGCCAAATAGAAAACTATATTCAATGGAAGCTTGACCTCAAAAATCAGCTAGCCCGTTACCATGCTTGGTTAAAAAACAACAAGCTTGATAACCAAGAATTAGAACAACGCATTTCGAGGACTACACGTCTTCTGAATGAAGATCGTATAGGGCTAGTCTTCACAGGGGAAAATTCCAGAGGCAAAACAGAGCTTGTTAATGCTTTATTTTTTGCCACATATGGGCAACGGTTACTACCCAGTGAGATAGGTCGCACAACAATGTGCCCCACTGAACTGACATTTGACCCTGAGCTAGAACCTGCAATTCGCTTGCTACCTATCGAGACCCGTAAAAGTGACCAGCCCATAGAGTACTACCAGGCTGTTCTTAGTCGCTGGACAACAATTCCACTCCGCTCAAATAATGCTGAAGAACTAATAAAAGCCTTCAATGAGGTATCACGCACTAAGCAAGTCTCAGTAGAAGAGGCTATTGCTTTAGGTTTTTCTCCTGGAGCCTTAGAAACCAATGAAGCTAAGCCAGGAACAGTATTTATTCCTAGCTGGCGCTACGCCACTATTAACTTTGATCACCCCCTTCTACATCATGGTATTCGCATCTTTGATATGCCCAGCTTAGATGCTTACGGGAATGAGCCAGAAGTAGCTCTCAACATCCTCAATACTGCACAAGCAATTTGTTTTGTCGTCAGTGCTGATAATGGTGTTGGGTTAGGGGACTTAACATTATGGCGCCAGCATATACGTACGTTTCTTGATGAAACGAACAAGTCACTCATCCCTGTTTTAAATAAAATTGATCTGCTGTGGGATGAATTAGAAGGTGAGCGATTTACCAATTTAACAATCGATCACCGTTGTCGGACTATTGCTAAAAAACTATCACTGGATGCAACACAAATACTCCCAGTGTCGGCTAAGCACGCTATCTTGGG
This sequence comes from Zooshikella ganghwensis DSM 15267, assembly GCF_000428585.1. GTDB lineage: Bacteria > Pseudomonadota > Gammaproteobacteria > Pseudomonadales > Zooshikellaceae > Zooshikella > Zooshikella ganghwensis. The sequence goes on from NZ_AUAF01000004.1 coordinate 72,499, forward strand.
TAAAACCAAGAATAATGCACGCTTCTTAGAGCGAAGTAGGATTCAATCATTAGAAGAAGAGCTTTCCAATGCCATTAGCCAACATAAGGAAGGCTTACTCAATCAAAATGTATTGCGGGGTACTCTCGATCTGATGCATAACAGCCGCAATAGTATGGTTGAGCGTCACAATGCGCTTCGAGAGCAACAGCAAAAAATCAGTAACGAACATAATAACCAGGCCATTATTGACTCATTTAATCAGCAAACTCGACAAGAGCACGACCTCTTCCACAAGCGTTTACTGACATTACGTTCCAATCGGAGAATGCTGGCCAGACAATCTGAGCTATTACAGGCTGCCGCAGAAACAAAGCAGTTTGAACAGTATCTGTACAAAATAAAACCAGACTTAATCAATAACTGGCAGCCTGGTGCTAACCTGGCGCAAGGCATTGCAGAATTCTTTAGAATGATTTACCTGGATTTAAGCTCTCTGCAAATGGAGGTTAGCATGGCCAATAAACTTGCTGCCTCTCTTTATAAAAAACATGGTAATCACAGCAGTAATACGGCCAGTGTAGCTGATAAGGAATGCTTCAAGCCGCCTCACTTTGACCTTAACCGCTTTATTCGTCAATTAAGAGCCCTTCAAAGTCGTGCGGAAGGCATTAACCTTCAGTTAAAAGATTACATTAGTAAAGACGGATTAACTGTTCAACGCTTCTTCAATGCATTACTACTGAATATAAAGAAAGTGCTCAACGCCCTTCAAAAAGAAATTCTCTATTGGGATGAAGACGTTTTGCTACCTTTGACTCAACACACTTTGGAGCAAAAACAACTTATTGAGCAGCAAATGGTCCAGCTGAAAAACTTAATGATAGATACAGGCCAACGATGGCGTGCAGAGAAACTAGGTCTTTTTATCAATGATCGTGAGAAGCAGCTAGCTGTTGCTGATACTTTTATGGGCAGTGACTTATCTCCTACCGGTAATACTGAATTTAACGGCAATATGCCATTTTAATACTCACTTCAGAAATACTTCAGTAGGCCATAGTTCGAATAGCCAAACTATATAGCTTATGGCCTCCACTTTTGGCACTTAACTAATCCAGCACTTAGTTGATATAGTACTACACCATCTGTTGTACCACCGAGTTGCTATCACTATGGTATTGTTTCAGTTGATGTTATGCTGTGGTGTGCGAATATTATTCGCTAACTGAAAGTGTACCCTCCACAGAGGGTATAGCATGTGCTTATTACTCTCACTATTGGTTTTTGAAGTATATGCCAGAATCAATTCCTGCTGATTCCGTAGGCCTCGTTACGCCTGAAACGATCACTTTTGATAAGCCACTGACGCTTGTTTGTGGAAGAGTATTGAATGGCTATCAACTTAAAGTAGAAACCTATGGAACGCTCAATACCAAGAAAACCAATGCGGTACTGATCTGTCATGCATTGAGTGGACACCACCATGCTGCTGGCTACCACTCTATGTCAGACCGAAAACCTGGTTGGTGGGACAATTACATCGGCCCAGGCAAGCCTATTGATACAAATGAACTATTTGTCGTCTCTCTAAATAATATTGGCGGCTGCCATGGCTCCACAGGACCAACCACCATAAACCCAGAAACAGGGAAGCCTTTCGGGCCAGACTTTCCCGTTGTCACGGTCAAGGACTGGGTTAATACTCAAGCAATGCTAGCTGACTACTTTGCAATCGAGCAATGGGCTGCAGTTATTGGTGGCAGTTTAGGTGGAATGCAAGCCCTACAGTGGAGTATGGCTTATCCCAAACGCCTTCGCTACGCGCTGATTATTGCCTCAGCACCCAAGCTATCCGCCCAAAATATTGCCTTTAATGAAGTTGCGCGCCAAGCCATTATGAAAGATGAAGACTTTCATGGCGGACGCTATCTTGAAAACTCAACATACCCTAAGAGTGGCTTAATGTTAGCCCGAATGGTAGGTCATATCACTTATCTGTCAGATGCAGCGATGCGCAGTAAGTTTGGTCGCGACCTAAGAAGTGGACACCTCAACTTCAATTATGATGTAGATTTTCAAGTTGAAAGCTATTTACGTTATCAGGGCGAAGTTTTTTCAGAAGGCTTTGATGCCAATAGCTATTTATTAATGACAAAGGCCTTAGACTACTTTGATCCTGCCGCCGAGTTTAATGGTGACCTTACTGCAGCGCTTGCTGATACACAGTGTAAATTTTTACTGATTTCCTTTACTACAGATTGGCGATTCTCTCCTGAACGTTCCAAAGAAATTGTAGATGCCCTCCTCAATGCGAAGAAAGAGATCAGCTACCTGGAGGTTGATGCTCCAGAAGGCCATGATGCATTCCTACTACCAATAAACCGTTACAAACAAGCTTTTCACGCATACATGAACCGTATCATTAGGGAAGTAGCATAATATGCGTACCGACTTTGCCATTATTGAGCCTTGGATTACACCCAATAGTCGAGTACTGGACTTAGGCTGCGGTGATGGAACACTGCTTCATCATTTACAGACCCACAAAAATATCCAAGGATATGGGTTGGAAATAGATGAAATTTACATTAATGAGTGCCTAACCAGAGGGGTCAATGTCATACAGCAAGACCTTGACCAAGGCTTATCAAACTTTTCTGACAATAGCTTTGATACGGTTGTCATGACCCAAGCCCTTCAAGCGGTTCACTATCCACATCTTGTGCTCGATGAAATGATGCGCGTGGGTCATGAATGCATTGTCACATTCCCTAACTTTGGTCACTGGCGCTGTCGGCTTTACCTTGCACAGCGCGGTAGAATGCCTGTATCAAAGTTTATGCCTTATACCTGGTACGATACCCCCAACATTCACTTTTGTACTTTCAAAGACTTTGAAGAGTTATGCCAGACCAAACGCCTGCGAATTTTAAACCGGACTGTAGTCGACCAATCTCACCAAGGCCATTGGCTATTTAATGTTTTACCTAATGTATTTGGTGAAATCGCTATTTACCGATTAGCAAGAAGTTAACCGCCATTTTCACCTGAATAACAGAAGAGAAATCCAATGCTAGCTATACTTTCTTGTTAAATGGGCTTATCTATTTTTGAATACTCTTCACTATAGTGTTATTAATTGTGTTGTATGTATCTGGGGGGCAATATCAACACCGAAAAACCACTCATGGTTATACATAACGTAAAATCAATTTTTCATACACCAGCAATAATAATCACTCTAATGAAAACAGTGTTTTGGAGAGGATAGCAACAGGTTTCAACGCATGTTAGCAAAATTATAAATTCACTAACTATCCCGTGCCTTCTTAGCCATGACACTGTAAATACTCTTGTCTTAACACCCTGAGGTTAGCTATGTTCAAGCATCCTAACTTATTAAAAACGCATATAACTTCACAGGAATACTCCGTCAGCAGCAAATTTCTGCAAGTGTTTACTATTACTACTTTAATGCTTTTTGGCTCACTAAACACATACGCAGAAGAAAATAACAGCAAAACACAGGGAGACTATACTATCCACTACAGTGCTTTCCCTAGTACGTTCCTTAAACCTGAAATTGCTAAGCGTTATAGTATCCCCCGAAGCGGAACAACCGGTGTTATTAATATATCTGTTCAACAGAAACAAAGTACTGGCTCTCAAGCTGTTTCCGCCAAAGTTTCAGGCTCTGCTGTTAATCTATTACAACAAAAAAACTCTTTAGCGTTTAGTGAAGTAAAAGAGCAAAATGCTATTTATTACTTAGCCACATTCCCTTACAGCAATGAAGAAATTCTCCACTTTAATATATCTGTAACTACAAACGAGTCTACATCTCCCATCTCTGTTAAATTCACTAAGAAGTTTTACAAGGATTAATCTGAACTATGCCTGGAGATATCCAACAAGTTGTATTAGCAAGTAATAACAAAGGTAAACTAAACGAACTACAACATTTACTTGGCAGCCTGAACATCAAGATGCTCCCTCAACAACAAATGGGTGTATCTGAAGTCGCTGAAACAGGTCTGACATTTGTTGAAAATGCCATTATCAAAGCCCGCCATGCTGCCAAAATAACAGGGTTACCAGCCATTGCTGATGACTCAGGTTTAGAAGTTGATGCTCTGGATGGAGCTCCAGGTATTTACTCAGCACGTTTCGCTGGTGAGCGAGCTTCAGATGCGGACAATATTGAAAAACTGCTCAGTGAATTAAATAGCGTCCCAACCCAGCAGCGCACCGCGCGTTTTCAGTGTCTTCTTGTTTACATAAAGCATGCAAAAGACCCAACTCCATTAATATGTCAGGGAACATGGGAAGGACTCATTTTAGAAGAACCCCGTGGTGAACATGGTTTTGGGTATGACCCTTTATTTTTTGTTCCCAGCGAGCACTGTTCGGCAGCAGAATTACCTGCAGGAACCAAGAATGAACTCAGCCACCGAGCCAAAGCAATGGCGAAGCTGTTACAAGCATTAAGAAAGCAGTGAACCCGCTATGCCATTACAGTTACCGCCTTTAAGCTTATATATACATATCCCTTGGTGCATAAAAAAATGTCCATACTGCGACTTTAACTCACATACAGCCCAAGATACGCTCCCTGAAAAGGAATATTGCAGTGCACTCCTTGATGACTTAATGGCTGACCTACATTTAGTTCAAGGGCGCCCGCTACAAAGCATTTTTATTGGAGGCGGAACACCAAGCCTGTTTTCAGCCAAAAGTTTTAACCACCTGTTAAAGGAAATACAACAAAAAATTCCTTTTGCTGATGATATTGAGATCACCCTTGAAGCCAATCCAGGTACTTTTGAACAAGCGAAGTTCAGTGGCTATTTTCAAACTGGAATTAACCGCCTATCAATTGGTGTACAGAGTTTCCAGCCCAAACAACTACAACAGTTAGGGAGAATCCATAACGCTCAAGAAGCAAGCCGTGCCATTGACATGGCCAAAAAAGCCGGATTTACAAACTTCAATATAGACCTCATGTTTGGTCTACCTGGGCAGACACTTGATGATGCACTGTTTGATTTAAACCAGGCTGTTTCTTTATCGCCCACACATATTTCCTGGTATCAACTGACGATAGAGCCCAACACCATTTTCTTTTCAAAACCACCCAAGTTACCTGACGATGATAGCCTATTCACTATGCAGCAAGCGGGTCAGAGACGGCTTCATGATGCAGGCTTTCAACAATATGAGATTTCTGCTTATGCTCAGGAAAACTGCAAGTCTAAACATAATATGAATTACTGGGAGTTTGGCGACTATCTTGGCATTGGTGCAGGTGCACATAGCAAAATAACCTTTCCGGACCAAAATAAAATTGATCGTCTTTGGAAGACTAGGATACCTAAAGACTACCTGGACCTCAGTAAAAGCTACTTGGCTGGAAAACGAGAAATACATCCAGAAGAGCGGGCATTAGAGTTTTTAATGAACACCCTGCGCCTTAATAATGGAGTACCAAGTCACTATTTTTTAGATAGAACGGGCGAGTCATTGCAATCAATTTATAATCAATTAGACTCGGCACAAAAGCATGCTTTGTTAATGCCATTTTCAAATCAACTACAGGCAACACCAAAAGGGCTGCTATACCTTAATACACTGCTCGAAAAATTTATGTAACTAGTATGAATGTGATCATTAGCACAGTAACTTCATTATCACAGTGGGCACGATCCTACCTTGATGAAATATCCTTAAGCATTATTGCTGTGCTATTGTTGATGTTCGGTAGCCAGTTTTCTCGCTATTTACGAAAGCGCTTATCGTCATTAAACAGTTTCTTAAGATCACTTCTGCTTATTATTTTGTGCTTGGCATGTAGCAGCCTAGCGATTATCGTTTTCCCCCCATACTTACATGCAGCAATATCATCATTTAACAACCAAACATTATTTCCTGTACTGCTCATTATTTTATGTTTACTTGGCGTGTTAGCCGATAAAAATAATTAATATAAACTTCTAACCTATAAAAAATCATGCACCACAGCAAGAAAAACCATTAGGCATAATTGGCTGATGACTTTCAGCAGCATAGTGATGTTGATTTGTAACCAATCGCACACTGCTTAAAATATCTAAAACAAATTGTTTTGGAGCGCCATCATCAATTATTTTTAAATATTTATTCTGATCTTTTACTGTTGTAATAATTGTAACCCTGTACTTAACTTTTCCACGCTTAACTTCCATCATATAAGCAGAAATATCATCAAAAGAATAATACTCTGGCACACTAATAAGCTGTTCTGATGCCTTATACAAAAAAGCCAAGCGCCAAACTGTTTTTTGGTATAAATTATCAGGCTCTTTTACTTTTTTACTGTTCAAGTAAGCAATGTTAAAAATATCTACAGGCACTAGCTTTTTATTTCCCTGTTTTTCCTTTGCTGCGTTTATTAACTCAGCATGCTTACCTGCAACGGGTTCTGGTGTTTGTTTTACAGAGATACCAATTCTAAAGTTATCATATAGCAAGGAGTAAGAAGGTAAACCACCATAAATATATTGATAATTAAAATTTTGAGGAATACTGACTTCGAAAAGCTCATTTGATATTTTGACTAAACGCTTACGACTTTCTCCCCGAGGCCAGTCTTTTTTGACAGCAACCCAGTCACACCACTTCACACCTTCACAGGTTTCTTCAGGGGTAGGCAATTGTAGAACCTTGTCAGGCTCAACTGAAAATGCAGCAACCTTAGTTACAATTGCCATCAACAGGGGCAGTAAAAGTTTAAATTTTATACACTTCATATAGTAACTACTATCCGTAATGGTTTGAACTTCCTTATTGGCGAGATTGTATAGTAGCATTAATTCAATAAAACTGTTACATTATACACTGTTAGTTGTATATATCTATATACTAACAAACTCATAAGTAAGGCTTATTTATTAGATATTCACATATCTTATACACTAAATTCATATATTTGGTTACAAACTCTCATACTCTCGTCACAAGTCATTCTTTTGATTATAATTGAGCAGTAAGCGCCAAATACAAGTATGTAGGTATCTCATTTGGAGCAAAAATTCAGGCCAACCTGACATTTCTCTGTTTTTCTTAGTAAGTGCATGGCTGCCAAAGGTATATAAAACTTAAATGAGTATTCTTGTATACAGAGCCGGATATGCTGCTGTAACCTCAACTACCAGAACAGCTTTTTATACCACAAGCCTGAACATTTTCTTATACATTAGAGATATCAAACATATATTAAAAAACACACAGGCTGGGCCTAAACAACAGATCTTACTAAAAACTTCATCAGCCCTTCAAATCTAAACTTTCTCTGATAAGAACTCGCTGAAAAGTATTTGGGGATTCAGTAAGTGTGTAATTTCAAAGTATTAATAACACTAACAAAAAGGTTTATAAGGAATACCACAAATGTAGCCAGCAAATTTTTTTGTGAACGGGAAAGTCAATATAGACACAGGACAGCTATTTATTAACCTGCCATACTTAGCCGTAAACTAGACGGGCTAAAGGGGTTGGTATTAGTTTGGTTAAATTCATTTGAGGAATAGAGTTAATGATACTTAACATAAAATCTCAACCGCTTTTTAATATTTAAAGTTACCCCTAAATTTATCGTTTTCTGTTTGCATAGATAAGGAAGTATTTTCGCAGCAGGTGTATCATGAAGGCTTTAGTTAAATCCAAACCTGAACCCGGCCTTTGGATGGAAGATGTGCCCGTACCAACAATCGATCCCCATGAAGTTCTTGTGGAGGTTGACGTAACAGCAATTTGTGGCACTGACTTACATATCTATAACTGGGACAAATGGGCACAAAAGACAATTCCCGTACCAATGCATATTGGACATGAGTTTGTTGGTCATGTCATTGAAGTGGGAAAAGATGTCAAAAATATTAAAGTAGGTGAACGTGTTTCTGGAGAAGGCCACATCACCTGTGATCATTGTAAAAATTGCAGGACTGGCAAGTCACACCTTTGTGCCCATACTGTTGGCTTAGGTGTTAACCGTCCGGGTGCTTTTGCAGAATATGTTTCGCTTCCAGCCAAAAATATCGTAAAAGTACCAGAAGATATCCCCAATGAAATTGCAGCTATTTTCGATCCTTTAGGGAACTCAATTCATACCGCCCTATCTTTTGACCTTATTGGCGAGTCCGTGTTTATCTCAGGGGCTGGACCTACGGGTTTAATGGCCACTCAAATAGCCAAATATATAGGTGCTAAGAACATTATTGTTTCTGATGTAAACGAATATCGTTTAACACTTGCAGAAAAAATGGGTGCAACCCACACTATTAATGTGCTTCAGACTCCACTAGATAGTGTAGAGCACGAGTATGATATTGCTTTGGAAATGTCAGGCAATGCTTATGCACTGCAAACCCTTATCAAAAATATAAGTCATGGCGGTAAAGTAGCCTTACTGGGTATTTTCCCTGAACATGTTTCTATTGATTGGGATAATGTTATTTTCAAAGGCCTCCACCTTAAAGGAATTTATGGCAGAGAAATGTTCACAACCTGGCATAAAATGCTGGCATTACTACAAAGTGGTTTAGTGATATCCCCAGTTATTACTCACCATTATCACATAGATGAGTACCAGTCCGGATTTGATATTATGAACTCAAGGAACTGTGGCAAAGTAATTTTAAACTGGAAGAAATAAGGTTCTTTTCTTAGGGAAATACACTTGTTCAATAAAGCACCACTATCAATATTGAACATAAAGTGAACAACAAGGAAGTTTTACTAGCCCCCAGCCCAAAAGCTGTATAAATCTCATACACCGTCAACTTATAATTTAACAGAAGAAAGTAAATAGCAACAAGTCCAAAGACAATAGTTGACGCACACCAAAGTCATATATCGAACCAGATCAAACTAGCAATTATTTTGTTGACTTAATTCAACCTATCAAAATGAACTAGTTTCAAGTCATAAGCCTATATTGTCTAATACTTAGCAACTGTTAGTAAAACAACACTCCATGTGAGTTTTTACATAACCCCCAAGCATTAGTCAAAGCCAATATATTAGTAGACTCGTATAAAAAGTACTTATAATTAATACGTGTATCGTTTGCTATTGATTATACTCATAATGAAGGGTTTTCAGCGGTATAAACATGATGCATGAAGGGTATAAAGAGACCTTTGATAAGGCAGTACAATGAACAAAAACATTGATAGTATAAAGGGTTCACTTTTCAATCAACAGGTTAACTCACCGCTTCCTCCAATTGACCCAATGAAGTCTGACCAGCGAGCACTTATTATTGGAGATAGCTTATGCGCTTCAAAGTTACTGGAAATTCTCAGTAACTACTTACCTATTGATGTTTTAGTTGCAAGCGACTCAGCTTCAGCTGTCAAAATGTTAGCATCTTATCAGCCTACTCTCATTTTCATTTGCTCTGATATCAAAGGACTTACCTGTTTAAGCATGCTCAAGATGCTAAAAGATAATCTCAGTAACAAAGATACACCTATTATCATTATCAACGAACGTGGAGAAAATTACTTAAGCGAACTTGCCCCTATTTTAGGCGCAAGCGCCTGTGTAAATATTCCTTTTAGATCAAAGGAAATCACTGATTTAGTGAACCAGTACCTCCCAGAATCAGCTCTGAATGAAACATATAATGTTAGATTACTGATCCAATGTGCTGAAAAAAGACAAAAAATTGCTCGCTCATTAACTCAATATGGATACCAACCACATTTTTACGACATGAATAATATAAGTATCTCAAAACTAGAATCAGTGGATGGGGTATGGATAATAGATTATGAAGACGAAGATGTTTTTGAGTTTGTAGAAGCACTACTTGAGTATGAAAACACTGCTGTGCTCTTTGGAATCGATGAGCCGCCAATGGGTATCGAAAACAAGCATCTTTTTACACTTTGGCAACAAAGACTCATTAATAAAGTACTTTCTGCTGGTAACAACTGATTTATTGACTATAAAGCTGTTGTCGTACTTTTAACTTTTGTGCACTAGAGGTACCCCACTGATAGTCATATAGTGCCCCCTCCCAGTCACCATAAATGGGGTTAGGCAATATAATAAAACGCTTACCAAACTCGCTACTCATCATATCCACTGCATTATTTCGTTGAACAACCGGTTTATCTGAAAATATCAGTGAAAAATCATTTAAATTATCACCAATTAATAAAATAACCTCATGAGTTTGCTCAACCCGATCTCTTCTTGGCTGCTTATTACCCGACTTACTCTTAAGCAATAAATGACGTTGATCAGCAAAAGGAAAGTCCATTTTTACAAGATTATTGATTGTCGCTGTTAACCCTTCATTCATAGACCGGTTGCTTATATAAAAAACTTCAACACCACGAAACCTTGCATACTTCAAAAATTCTAAAGCCCCAGGAATAGCTTGAGCTGTCGACATTTGCATCCATACTTTCCAACCACTTGGAAATACCTCACCTTTATCGATAAGCTGACTAAAATAGGGAACATTTGACAATACTGTTTCATCAATATCCACAATAACAGCCAGTGGTTTTTCTAAAGTACGGTGGTAAGATAACCGCCTATCAACCTGAAGTTTTGCCATATTAAACGCTTGATGACATAAAGCACGGTACTCTCCCGCCCTATCCATCCATAACGTACTTAATACAGACTGTTGGGCCAGACGTGGCTTGTCAGTAGTCGTACTAACTGATGTTGCACAGCCAGTAATAGCTAAACCAGTCAAACTTACGAGCATCATCCAAAATAAACAAGAGCGCATACTGTAAACACATGCCATAATCTGACTCCCTTCAACCACCCAGCATCTTGCAACATAAGATTAGCCAAAAACATTGGTCTTGTCCTAACAGTTAGGTTACTCAATAATGGCATTAATATTTATTACTTATTGTATTGTAAAACTATACTTTTGCTTTTAGCATTCTTTATATATGACTAATCCTATATTAGTAGTACTTTAATGTATGACTAATTATGAGCAATTTAAGTAAAACAATTTTTTGCTTAAATTTTTTGTCGAGCAGACTTAATCAAGAAAAATAACATTATGCCAACGATTTACGATTTAAAACCAAAGTTTCAGCAATTGTTACAGCCTATCGTAGACAAACTAGCTGTAGCTGGTTATACACCCAATCAGATAACCCTCTCTGCACTAATTATATCAATTATTTACGGCGGGTTGCTTGCTTATGCACCATCAAACATAGAATTACTTTTATTACTACCTATCGTATTGCTTATAAGAATGGCACTAAATGCTATTGATGGTTTATTAGCTAGACAACAGAAAATGGAAACAAAGCTTGGACTGTTAATAAATGAATTAAGTGATATTATCTCAGATACAGTTTTATATCTTCCCTTTGCACTTATTGTAAACGCATATGCACCTTTAGTTATTATCATTGTAATACTTTCTATAGTTGCAGAAACAACGGGTATTCTGGCAATAGTCACCAGTCATCATCGCGCTTACAATGGGCCAATGGGCAAAAGTGACCGGGCTTTTACATTTGGGTTGTTAGCCATTTTACTGGCCTTTAATACACCCACCTATTTAATCAATAGCCTATTAGCAATTACGATGGTTCTACTATTGTTAACAATAATAAACCGATGTAAAGCTGCACTATCATCAGATTGAACATGATTAAGCCCCTTTTATTTAGAGCCTACTAATACACAACACTGAAACTATTGACATAATATGTCTTGTCTCGTATGGTATCTACTGTAACTTCAGGAGGTTCCTATGACAGCCCCAACACACGAAAACTTTATACAGGCATATCACAAAGGTAATGTTCGTATTCAGTTTGATATGGAGCAAGCATTAGAAATTCTCTTACAACATCAAACTGATCCTAATGTTCACAAAACATTCTTGAAGCTGAAAAAAGCAAAAAAGAACACTAAATGGCTGCTTGCCGGTGGACTCATTGTTTTATTAACACCGTTTAAAGCACTCTGTTTAATCGTCCTACTGTTTTTGGCACTCATGTATCTTGGAGAGCGCTATGCAAGGACTTATATCACCCAACAAATGTTATCTAGTGAAAATTTTTATAATGAAATGGTAAACGAAAAAGTGGTAAATATTATTGTCAATCAATCTGGTAGCTCAATACCAGAACTGAAATGATACTATAACTCACACTTGTACGAAGCGGCAGCTCACTAATTAATTCCATGTTGTGATATTCACTTTTTACTAGCAAACAGCCAAGGATGGCAAGCTATCTGTCATACAAATACAGCTATAATCCAATATGAAAGGATCAACTTTATTCAAGGCTTACACCTCGGAGTTCTAAAAGACACTTTGTTATACCCTTCACGAATCATTTTTATAAATCAAGCTCAAAAAAAACGAGCACTTTATTTATAACTGCAATCAATTGATTGCTTTATAAATATAGTACCCGCTAACAACTCCATTTATTAATAGTAATGGAATATAAAAAAACCTAGCAACGTGCAATAATTTTAACTGCAAGTCCACCTTGAGATGTTTCTCGATATTTACTATGCATATCCTTTCCGGTTTCATACATAGTTTCTATTACTTTATCGAGAGATACTGTCGGAGAAGATGAGCGACGTAATGCCATTCGACTAGCATTAATAGCTTTCACTGCAGCTAAAGCATTACGCTCAATACAAGGTACTTGTACTTGCCCTGCCACAGGGTCACAAGTTAGCCCCAGGTTATGTTCCATCCCTATCTCTGCAGCGACAGCCACTTGTTGTGGAGACCCCCCCATAATTTCGGTCAATCCAGCAGCAGCCATTGAACATGCAACGCCAACCTCACCTTGGCAACCTACTTCAGCGCCAGATATTGATGCATTCATTTTATATAACAGACCAATACCACCTGCCACCATAAAATAAGCATTCAATTCCAAATCACCTACGGGATGCACAAACTTATCGTAGTAAGCTAAAACTGCTGGTAGTATTCCTGCAGCGCCATTTGTTGGAGCTGTCACAATCCTGCCACCCGCTGCATTTTCTTCACTCACAGCAAGGGCAAACATATTAACCCAATCCAAAATCGTCATTGGATCAACAGAAAGTGCATTATTTGCAGAAAGATAACGGTGTAATGCTGCAGCACGGCGAGGAACCTTGATTGGCCCAGGTAAATACCCTTCAGTTTCTATTCCCCTAGCAATTGCTTGCTGCATTACATTCCAAATTACCTTCAATTTAGCAACAATTGCTGACTTTTCATAAAACATGAGTTCATTTAAGTAAATAACACGACTTAAACTTAACCCATGGTTATCACATTGATGTAATAACTCTTCTGCAGAACTGAATTTATATGGCAACTCTTGTTCTGTGGGAGATGCATCCCTACTAAACTCTTCATCCGTGACAACATACCCACCACCGATAGAATAGTATATTTCTTTTAAATCCTGACCCTGAGCTGTTTTGGCAATAAAACACATTCCATTTTCATGCTTTGGTAAAGCTTCAGGAATAAAAGTAATACTACGAGAAAACCAAGGGACCGAAGGGCCCCCTGGTAAATCTAGCTTTTGCTTATCGGCAACATTTGCCAGTAATTCAGTGATTATCTCGGTAGGAACAGTGTCAGGCTTATGGCCAAGCAAGCCAAGGACTACTGCTTGGTCTGTGCCATGCCCCTTGCCAGTTAAGGCCAATGAACCATACAGTTCAACTCGAAGAGAAGTCACTTGGGATAACTTTCCCTGCTTTGCCAGCTTGCCAATAAATTGATAGGCAGCAAGCATAGGACCAACTGTATGCGAGCTTGATGGTCCAATCCCTACTTTGAATAAATCAAGAACACTAAACATGATGCCTACTCCACAAGGCCAATAAGGACCTGCTATGCCACCAATTGATATAAAATTGCAGAAATTGCGATGCACCCCATTATCAATACGAATGTATTCGTCCACACCCCACGATATTTTTGCATGGCAGGTACTTTACGTACCGCAATCATAGGCATGATGAATAATATCGCCGCTATAATTGGTCCACCTAAAGACTCAATCATGCCCAAAATACTTGGATTAATAATAGCTACGATCCAAAGGGTGACAATAATAAACACTATGGTTATAAGATTTACTGTTTTTTCAGGAATAGTAATTCCGGCACTTTTAGCTTGCTGAGAAATAATTCCATTTAATCCTTCTCTAGCGCCTAAATAGTGTCCAAAGAATGAACTAACAATTGCAAGAAATGCTATAACAGGCCCAATATAGGAAATAATCAAACTATCTTGCTTATTGGCTAAGTAAGATAAAATTGAAATATTTTGAGCTTTTGCTTCTGCCAGCTCTGCAGGGCTTAAACTCAACACACAGGAGAACACAAACAGCATGACAAAGCCCAATAGTAAGCCTGCATTCGCAAACAAAATTCGCTCAGACTTTTGTACCGCTTGTTTACCATATTCACGATGTTGAGCTAGTGCGAAACTGGAAATTGCTGGTGAGTGGTTAAAGGCAAACACAAGCACAGGGATCGTTAGCCATAACGTAGTACTGAATGAACTCAAGCTTGGCATATCTGATAATGAGCTCAAATTCCACTCTGGAATCAGCCAAAAAGATAATACCGCTAAAATAGCGATCAATGGATATACTAAAAGCTGAGTCACTTTCAGCATAAACTTCTCACCTAACAACATAACAGACATCATGCCCATTATTAACACTAGCGACAGAATCCAGCGTGCAGGTGAAGCAACTTCAAGCTGATTAACTAAAAAACTGTCGACGGTATTTGTAATACCAACACCGTATATTAAAAGAATGGGGTAAATAGCAAAGAAATAAAGAATGGTTATGAGTTTTCCAGCCCCTTCACCAAAGTGTTCTGCCACTACCTGTGTAATATCACTTCCAGGCTTTCCTGATGACAGTACAAACCGGCAAAGACCTCTATGGGCTAAGTAGGTCATAGGACCAACTAAGATTGTCATTATAACTAATGGCCAAAACCCTGCCATTCCTGCGTTGATGGGTAGAAAAAGGACTCCAGCCCCAACAGCTGTTCCAAAAAGGCTTAAAACCCAACTCACATCATTTTTTGTCCATGTCGACTTCTTTACGTTATTCTCTACAGCACTGCTCTGTACTACTTCTTCGTTATTCATAAAAGCCACCTAAGTATTATGTAGGCAAAAATAATTTATTTTATTTGTCTATATATTGAGCAAACTTGAGTTAGGTCTATAGTTTTTATAGATGTCTCAATTTTAAAAAAACATGTCTTCCACAAAAAAGACACCGTAGGTATTATTACCTAAAAAGGTGCGATATAAACTTAATAAAAAGCGGTATATTTTTAAGTAGTTTCCACATCAATTTATTCTACATGCAACATCAATATTTTTTTTAAAAGTCAATTAAAATAAAAATATTTTTTCAACATAGCATCAACGATTAAAAAACGATCAATTTATTAGACAGGTCACATTTTCTTCGCAAAATAATTTGTCATTAATCGCTATGAGCAGTTTTGATTAACTACGGAGAGTACTTATAGCAGTAATTATTTTGGCTTAGTTACGAACGTTTATTAATTATCAATCTATTAAAATTCCTTCACTGTGGGTATATTTTACGTATGGACTACTAGGGCCTGTTGACAGTGAAATCTATAGGCAAAAAGCTTCACTAAACAAATAAAACGACAGAATAGGCATAATAACCTTTGTATGAAAGCTCATAGAACCCACTCTTGGAACTTAACAATAGATCAAGCACAACAATTACAAGCTGAGTGGTCAACTTTCGTAAAACTTAGACCACTGAATAGCTCCATAAGCACAGTTGCTGGAGTTGATGTCGCTTATGATACACAGCATCAATTAATAGTCGCTGGTGTTGTATTACTGAGTGCAGACTCATTAGAACTCATAGAGTCCCATGTTACTTACCATCAATCGGCCTTTCCTTATTTTCCAGGGTTACTTTCCTTTCGGGAAATCCCCGCTATCCTTCCTACATTAGAACAGCTGAGCCAGGCTCCTGACCTGATAATCTGTGATGGTCAAGGCATTGCCCATCCTCGATTCTTTGGATTAGCCAGCCATTTAGGCGTACTTATGGAGATACCCACTATAGGCTGTGCAAAAACTCATTACTGGGGAGAATATGAACCTCCTCGACTTACTCGAGGGAGCACTTCGCCAATCCTTGCGGATAATCAAATAATTGGTCACGTAGTGTGTACACAAAACGACACCAAACCTGTATTTGTCTCTCCAGGTCACCTAACCCAACATCAGGATGCTATTGACTGGGTGCTAAAATGTAGTAATCACTACAGACAGCCTCAAACTACACGCCTTGCAGATCAACTTGTTAGGAAGCACTTAAAACAGTTACAGAACAGTTAGCAAGTCATAAAGACGCTAATACCCCTTCATTATGGGTATTCTTGAAGTCTATGAAAAAACTCACTACCAGCTGGTACGCTATACTAACCCTACATACAATGGCTTTAATTATTTTCCTTTTGATATCAAAACATGCCAAGGTTACTTAAAATCAGCTTTAGTTTGGTACTGGGTCTTCTTTGTTGCGCCAGTCATGCGTCTGAAAAAATTGATGTTATCTACCCAAGACCTGTAACAAGCGACGATCAACGAACGGCTTACCCATCCAAGTTACTGTCACTTGGCCTTGAGAAGTCTGGTGCTCCTTATCACCTCACCACAAGTGATAGTGTTATGTTACAAGGAAGGGCGTTAAAAATGCTTGCTGCAGGTGAGCAGGTTAACGTTGTCTGGTCGATGACCTCTAAGGAAAGAGAACAAGAACTACAGCCCATTCGCATTCCAATTTATAAAGGTCTTATTGGATGGCGCTTACCTTTAGTTAATGATGATCGAGTCATTTTTTTTCAAACTGTTGAGACACTTCCTCAACTCAAACTACTAACGGCAGGACAAGGTCACGACTGGCCAGATACAGCCATTCTCAAACAAAATGGCTTTAAAGTACTCGGTGTCGCATCTTATGAAGGATTGTTCCGTATGCTTGCCCTTCATCGTTTCGATTATTTTCCTCGTTCTATTGTAGAAATCTGGGCTGAAGCAGAAACACATGCCAAGCGCGGTATTGTGGTTGAGCCTTCAATCATAATCAAATACCCCACAGCCTTTTATTACTTTGTAAACAAAAAAGATCGAGACTTAGCCTACCTCCTCACTAAGGGGTTAAATATTGCCATTGAAGATGGTAGCTTCGATAAACTTTTCCTTGAATATCATCAAGCACTGCTTGACAAGGCCAAACTAAAAAAACGAAAAGTATTTGAAATAGGTAACCCTATACTCCCTAAAGAGACACCCTTAGATGATAAGCGGCTTTGGTTAGATATTAATGAGTACTCAAAATAAAGAATATCTATAAAATATTTATATTCATTGATACCGAAAAATATTTAACCAATACCTATCGTATCAAGCACGTTGCGGATACAGATTTCTTAGCTATCAGGCTTTTCAGTTAACTGATTAATTTGGGCACAGCTTGACGATAAAGGATTTAGTTCTGAGCTTAGGTCAGTATCTAACTCTGGTGTTTGAGGTGTTCGGCTACAAGCTACTTGTTTTTGATCCACTAGCCGATAAGCCAGGTAAATACCAATGAGTGAAAAGAACATCCCCCCAATTGCCTGGCCAAGTAATACCCCTTCTGCACCATAGAGTTCAGCCCCTAACCAAATAAATGGTACAGTGCCAAGAGTAGCTTTGCCCCAGCTCATCATCGTAGAAAAAGTCGGCTTACCAAGATTATTAAACGAGGCATTTGCCACAAATAAAATACCATTAAAAATAAAGGTAATCGCCACAAAATGACTAAAAAAACGTACTAACTCACCAGCCTCATCTTTTAAGGTAAAAGCAGCTATCACTTGATTATTAACCAGAAAAAACAGCAGGCTGACTACACTAATATAACTAATACAAAACAGGATAGCCTTATCAAGGCTTTCCCTGACACGGTCAAGCTGACCTGCCCCATAGTTCTGACCAACAATTGGTGCCACAGCTCCTGAAAGTGCAAAAATCACCCCAAATAAAACTGGTATCAGTCGGCCGATAACTGCATAGCCCGCCACAACATCGTCACTAAATTCTGCCATTGCCTTAGTAACAAAGGCATTACTGGTAGGCGTCGCAATATTGGTGAGAATAGCAAGTATAGCAATCCCATTAATGCTACGTAAATCTTGCATATAACGTTTAGGGTGAAAGGACGTATACAACTTGTGGTGTCTCACAATGGCCCAGCAAGCGATAACCAACATAGTAATACGTGCAAAAACAGAGGCAATGGCCGCCCCCTCTACACCAAGGCCTAGACTAAAGATAAAAATGGGGTCTAGTACCGCATTAACCAATCCACCTATAATGGTAGAGTACATAGCACGTTTACCATCACCAACAGCACGTAGACCTGCCCCAAGGCACATGGCAAGCGTCAAAAATGGTAACGAGGGAATGAGAATATTCAAATAACTGACCGCAAGCGCAAGGGTTTTACCCTGAGCACCAAGAAGCGACAACAAATCAGGAATATACAACCAAACAATACCTGCTACCAAACTCGAAAAAATCAAAGCCGTTGCACATACATGCACCATCAGGCGCTCAGCTTTAGCATGCTCGTTTGCCCCTACAGCTTTTGATATTAAGGCAACAGATGATATGGAAAGACCAATACCAAAAGACGTAGTGAAAAATGCAACCGTACCCGCATACCCCACCGCTGCAGCCAGCTCAATAGTGCCCAACATACTTAAAAAGAACATGTCCAGCAGGTCCACTAAAAACAACGCAGTAATACCAGCAGCACTAGTAAAACTCATTGCCAAGATATGAGACATAAGAGGACCGGTTACGAATCTGGGTCTGTTCATGTTTGTTGGCTCTGTAACAAAAGTTACTTAATGTCTAGAATACCTGACGTTTGATGCACAAATGCCAGCTAAAAGAAAAAACTTGCTTACACTGTCTGATGAGCACCTATAATAACTGTTTATGGTCTCTGCTCAAATTAACGGGTTCTTGCACAAGATGGCTTACTAGGGTCAGATACCAACCCACTAGCCCCAGTCAAACTGAAACTAGCCTGCAAATTTACCAGTGGCCAGAGACAGCAACCCTAAAAAGACCTTCATGAAGGGTATAAGTCAATGGTTTTACACTAAAGCTATTTTTTAAATAAAAAATGCTAATAATTCAAGGAGGAATAAAGCATGAAATATAAGCTATTAAATATACCTTTACTCTTATGCAGTGTTTCTTTCTCATTAGCTACTAACGCTGTCACTCCGCAATCAAGCTTAATAACACCTGTAACAGTAAATGCAGAAATATATTCTTCACTGCCCTCAACAAATAAGCGAAAAACTTATTTCAATTTAATTATACCTGACAATGCAACCACCTTAACATTTGATATGCCAGTAACAAATCGTGAACATAACTTGCAAATCAATATCATTAGCAATGCTAATAATGATGGTCTTTTCTGCCAAACTATAGAAAATAATATTAATGGCTATAATTCGTGCAGCATTTATATTGAGAAGAAAGGCCTCTATAGCATCGAAATTACATCTAGTAATACTGAAAGCATAATTAAGCTAAAATCCACCACCCAGCCTTTAATTAAAAAAGCCGGTTATTGTTATGATGAAAGACAAAATCCAAATGCTGATCTTTCGGATTTAATTAGTCGCTTTCGTGGTACAAATTGGCTCTCAATCTTAAAGTCAACCTACGATCGAAGATGGCCAAGTGGAGCCATGTTAGTTAAGGCACAAGCAAACGATCCCTATTTCTCACAATTTATTGATAAAACAAATTTTAGAAAAATGGCAGAGTCTCTCATGGTTGCTATTCATGAGGAGACACACATGTATGACCTGGATTCAAAAAGAACCGACTGGGAGCAAAACCTCACCGCATTTGTCAATCAACACTGGCAGCCTAAAGTACCAATACATGGTGGCTTTCCTCGTAAAGAAATTCTGCCATTAATTGAAGGTAATGCAACTAAGTCGTGGGACGATATTTATTTACGCGATCGGGTACAAGGTAATTACTTAATGCAAGGAGTGTTAAGTGAACTCAATGCTGGATTAATGGGTTTAGCAGGAGTTGGAATTGTGGGCGAGTTTGTAGGTGGCTATGGTGCAAGTAACGCCCGTGATAGTGCTGCAGCTTATATGTATCACTTGCAGCTTTATTTAAGACATGCCAAGGCCAACCATCCAAATTATTACAGTAAAATTAACAACGAAAAGCTATTTAAAGATTTTGTACTTATTCAATGGCTAAGACTGCACTACTATCTTGAGGTTACAAAAAATTTCAGTAAGCTAGATACTAACTCTGCTGCAATTACTCAGCTTTTATACCTCCCTCATAATATTGAAGCAATAGAAAACATTACAGGTCACTCATTATTACTCGCAGGTAACAAAAACTGCTTACCTGAAAATGATCCTTTTGAACCACCTTTTTAACAGAAAACATAGATTTCCCAACAAAGTTAAGTCAGTTAAAGGCTTTCCAACCAGCTATAATGAATGCAAGCTATTAAACAATAGCATCATTCATTATCACAATTGGGGAGCCTAATAAGTTGATGAAATTAACTTTTTTAGGAACAGCAGATGCAGGAAGAGTCCCTCTCTTTGGCTGCAACTGTGCCGCCTGCTCACTGGCAATAGCCCATGACGGCTATCGTCGAGCACCGTGCTGTGCACAATTGGATGTAGCTGGGCATAGCTTATTACTTGACGCAGGTTTACCTAACTTAGATATGCATTGTCGCACTCACCCACCTACAGCTATTTTCCTCACTCATTACCATATGGATCATGTTGCAGGCTTATTCTCAATTCGCTGGGGAAAAGGCAAAAAAATTCCTGTATACGGCCCAAATGATCCTCAAGGCTGTGATGACCTTTTCAAAAATCCTGGCATCATTGATATTCACACCATTACTGAACCCTTTACGCCACAAACGCTATGTGGAATTACTATTACAACGATTCCTCTCCAACACTCAAAGCCAACTCAAGGATACTGTTTTACCCACCCACAAGGTAAACTCGCCTATTTAACCGATACTGTCGGCTTGCCAGATGACTCCCAAAGATATTTAAAACATTTTGCGGCAGACTACCTTATTTTAGATTGCACACACAGCCCAGAACACGCTCACCCCAAAAGCCATAATAATCTAACTATGGCTCTTGAGATTATTGAGCAACTCAAACCCAAGCAAAGCTGGCTGACACATATTAGTCATCAAATGGATAATTATTTACTTACTCATAAACCAAGGTTGCCAGCCAACGTATCCATCGCAAGAGATAATATGATGATTGCACTTAGTTAAAGGTTTTAACTTGATCATATGTTCAGTTATCTAAAACTCAAAAAATGTAACGTATACCTTTCGCGAATCAATTTTAGGGTTTGTTGCCTTCGCTGTGGGTAAATAAACAAGCCGTTTAATTAAACATCACCTTCATCTTGATCAAAACTATCTGCTTTATTGTCATCAATTCTATTTTGTTTTTTGATTTCATCAGCCGCCAAAACAGCCACTATCGCTGCAGCCGATTTAGCAATATGAGATGGTAGCGGAATATTGCCTGTAGCCTCGGCCCCCTCTCCTCCTTCCTCTGGTAGTCGCACACGTACTTCACGATGGGCAAACTTAATACCATTACTTTCCAGAGCTTCCTTCACTCTCCGATAAGCTTCACGTCGAATCACCCACTGCTCACCAGGCTTACAGGTGAACTTCATTCGAACAATTAATGCTGATTCTTCGACGCGTGTAACTCCCTGAGACTTTAGTGGTAGCAGAAAATGCTGACCATATTCCGGGTCTTCCGCCATTTGCTGTCCCACTTTTTTAATTACTTTTCGTACCTTTTCAAGGTCAGTATCATAAGGTAAACGGAGTTCTAGTTTCATTGTTACCCAATCACGACTTAAATTAACGACTGTCGCGATTTCACTATAAGGTAATGTCTGTACTGCGCCTAGGTGGTGACGTAGTCGCATAGACCGTACTGAAATATGCTCAACAGTCCCTCTTAAACCTGCGGCTTCGATATATTCTCCACGCCGAAATGCATCATCCCACAGGAAAAACACCCCTGAAATAATATCCTGCACTAATTTTTGAGCGCCAAAACCAATAGCAATACCGACTACCCCAGCTCCTGCTATTAATGGCCCAATTTGAACCCCAAGTGACTGTAAAATGGTAATGATGACTGTGACAACAATAACAGCTAATAAAAACGTTCTTAACAACGGCAAAAAGGTTTCTACTCGTGAAGCCCCTGTGCCCCCACCTTCTCCCTCCAAAGAACTGGCTTCCTCGTCAGATAATGGTTCAGGTAATTTACGCTCTATCAGTGAATGAATAACCTCCCAGGCAATATACGCAGTAAGCAGTGTAATCATGATATCTACTGCTGCATAAATTACCCGTTGACCTACTGCCGTGTTCAAAATAGCCAAAGCCCCAAATCCCCAGGATTCAGCTAATGCTACAATGGCAGTACCAATTAGCAATATACGAAAGCCCAACTGTAATACATGAACAAATCGATATGAGCGTTCAGGAAATGTCCTACTTTGCAACCATTGAAGGGTGATCACTTTGAGTAATAAGCGGTAAAATATACGGTCGATCAGCGGAAAAAATAGTGTAATCCACCACGCAATACTAACTTTATCTACAAGCTCGTAATTGCCGGCAATTAAATTCATTGCCCAAACACCCCAAAGTGCCACAATCCAGAACGAGAATAACAAAGGCCAAGCTTGAGCGACTATTTGTATAGCGGTCGAACAGTCTTTTTTCTCTGATTTTTCTAATTTCTCTGGCTTTACAAGTTTTTCTTGGAATAATTCGGCAATAAGTTTTCTCTCTCGCCAGGTAAAAGCAATAACCAGGATAGTTAATGGGATTCCTACTAAAACAATGATTGCAAAGTCATTCAATACTTGGGGTACACCATGAGCTAATGCAAGGCTAAATATTTCCCCCATAGCAAAATAAATAACACTGAATAAAATAACCCAACGATGGAATCTTGCAGCATCCAGGCAATGCAAAGGTAATGGTCGAATGCCTTTACTGTGAGGTGCAAAAATAGCTCGGGATAATACATATGCAATCCGAATGTTAATCACTGCATAAAGCACTGAAAGCATTGCAGTTTCAAGCCCTTCAAACTGCTCGACCCCAAATATAAATAAAGCACAGCCTGCAGCAAAAAAGCCAACACTCATCAGGTTAAAACAAACGCGCAATACAAAATAACCCAGCACCGTCGACCATTCATGGGACTCTTGCGTTAGAATTCGTTGATTAAACTGATTGAGTTTAATACCAAGCACTTTCTCTACTATTACCCCAAAAATGAGCATACCAGCGGTAAGCATCAATAGCAGAGTGAAGGCATCCTCTTGTTCTCCCAAAATACCTTGAGAAAGTCGATCCGATATTTCTGGCCACTGCTGTAAACTGTTTTTAATTTCTTGAAAGCGTTGTCTAAATAACCCTGCTTGATCCCGAAATGTGTTAAACATATGTTGCTTGGTGCGTGACTCAGCATCAGCTGTCATTTTATCAATGAGCAACGCTCGCACTTCTTTATCGCTTAACGGTGCTATTTCAGCTTCAACAGACGTTTTATCATTAATCTGCGAAGACGCTACCGCATTAGCTGAACTGGGTACTATGGCAATCATCAACCATCCCAATACAAAATAGCTCACTGCGAATAATATCATTCGAGACCACGGTAATGGCACGGACTTCACCTCCAAACCCAGTAAAAAATAAACAACTTTGTGACAATTAAATTATCATAATAGGTTTTTTGTATAACCTTATAAAATAATTTTATAGTGCACATTCTTACAGTAATTATTTTCGCTAACAAGTCGCAATCATTAGAAATGACTGCTATACCAATGTAAAACCATTATACATATTTACCCTCATAATGAGGGCCGCAAAAGGTCAGGAGCGAGTTAATTATGATTTCATCAATACGACACATATCCTTAATCTGCCTACTGGTTATTACCACCTGTACAGTTAATGCCAAAACCCTTGCACTTATCACTACTCGATCAGCAGGTGACTCTTTCTGGGGTCCCGTTGAGGAGTTTATGCATGCTGCTTGCAGAGATTTAGGCATGGAGCTCAAAGTATTCTACGCTGAGGGACGTCGCGAAAATATGATTTCTGCTTTTCAGAAAGCTATTAACGAAAAGGTTGATGCCGTCGTATTCCCAAACTTTCAAAAATCAGCTTACCAACTCATTAAAGCTGCAGAAGAGGCAAAAGTACCTGTCTTCTTATTTAACTCTGGTATATCCAGTGAGCACGCTAACACTGTGGGTAAACCACGGGAAAAATACAAATTCTGGCTAGGCGAAATGTTGCCCGATGACAAAGGCGCTGGAGCAAACCTCGCCAATACCCTGGTTGATATGGCTAAAAACGCTGGAAAATTGGGTAAAGATGGCAAGGTTCACGTCATTGCCATTTCTGGCCATAGCACCGATGGTGCTGCGATTGAACGAAATAAAGGCCTGAAAGCAGCGATGAAACGGAGTGATGCAGTGCTTAAACAGGTCGTACCAGCAAACTGGGATAAGGATACTGCTAACCTCAAATTCTCAAAACTGTACGAACGCTACCCAGAAGCCTCAGTCGGGTGGGCAGCCAGTGATCTTATGTCCATTGGTATTGTTGATGCCATAAAAAAACTAGGGAAAACACCAGGCCAGGATATTTTCACTGGTGGTGTTGATTTAAGTAAAGAAGGTATGGAAGCTGTTAGCCAAGGGACCATGTCAGTCACAGCAGGAGGTCACTTCATGGAAGGAGGCTGGGTTGCAGTAATGCTCTACGACTACTTTAATGGTATCGATTTTGTCGATGAGGGTCTTTCCATGCGCTCAAAAATGAGTGTCATTACAAAAGATGCTGTTCAAGAATATCTAAAACGATTTGGGAAAGGAAACTGGGAAGCTATCGACTTTAAACAATTTTCCAAAAAACATAATAGTGATTTGAAAAAATATAACTTTGGTTTAGATACCGTTATGGCTCAGCCTCAATAAGCCAAGCGTTTAACCAAAAAGATCTACTTTACTTCAAGCTGCCCTGGTTAAATGTTATTATTTTAAGCAACATCTAACCTAATTGGGCAGCTTAAACGCAACACTACTCTTCTTAGGGCCTGTTAACACATTATCGAGCGATAAATACTATCAATAGTACGACAACTGGTACTTATTCTTGAGTGCGTGTTTAGTAACATGGCACGACAGTTCATGACTAACTGGAGTGTAAACATGTTACTAAGAATAAATGGACGTTATTTAATTCTTTCCAGTCTATTCTCAACAATATTCTTATCTCCCCTTACTACAGCTGTAGCTTCAAACAATCAATATGATTGGGGGGAAGGTTTAATTAATTTTAGTGATTCAACACTAGTTAATAACCAGCAGGGGGAACATAATCACTGGCGAGCTATTGCTCGAGTATCCGTTAGCGGTGGAATGACTTGCACAGGTACATTTATTGATACAGGCAGTGACAATGGACCAGCTTATGTATTAACGAATGGGCACTGTACAGGCGTTTGGAATGAAAACGAGTTTCAAGTTAATAAAAAAGCATCTGGGTCTGTCACTTTTAACTATTTCATTGATACAAAGGAACAGCAACAAGCCTATTCGGCTAAAACAATTAAATGGGCAACCATGCGGGGACATGACTTAGCTGTTATTGAACTTAACGCTACCGTTGGAGAGTTAAAACAAGCAGGCATCACGCCAATGAAGCTGGCAACAAAAGTGTTACCAGAGAACAATGATATCCTTATTATCGGTGCACCAACCGATGGCGAGCCCTACGATCAGTCCTACATGCGTATTGCCGCCTGTATCCAAGAATCCACTCACAATGTTATCGAAGCTCACTGGAACTGGTTTTCAGCTCAACGTAATAAATGTCATGATATTAAAGGTGGTAGTTCTGGTTCTCCGGTCATCAACCGTTACACAAATGAAGTAGTCGGTGTGTTGAATACGACAACAGCAGGCAGCAGTGATTATGCTGTATGCTTTAGTGGTGCTCCCTGTGAATTAACTGAAAACGGTGTAGAAAAGCAAAAAGACAGTAACTATGCTTTTCCTGTTACGCAGCTTAGCGCCTGTTTTGTAAATGGTATTTTTGATTTAAATGCTTCCTCTTGCACTTTGGACAAGGGCAATGGCGTAACACTTGATTATCAATATGGTGATGCAAAATCTGAAGTAGATGATCAAGGCATCGCGCACTATCCAAGCTGGGAAGCTTCCGTCAAAGGCTATGATTATTACCGTTATAAAGTAACCTCATCTCATGCAGCTTGTCTGGATATATACAACTATAGTGGTGTTGTTACTACCGAGCTTCAGCCAATCATTCAAGATACACTTGGCACTCAAGAAGGGTATCGCTTTTTATGTGTCATTGGAGGAAGTACGCCAGAATACTCTGAACATTGGCAATCACCACAACATGCTACTATTGCACACAAAAAGCTTGATAGTACTCCACCAACAGTGAGGCCACCACTTCACATTGAGTCTGGTGAAGATAGTGTATTTGCTCAACTAGGTTACTTGCCTCCTGAGATCAGTCTTTTTAAAGTGAAACAAGGGCAACCAGACAAAACCGATTGCAATAATATGGAAGGTTATCGTATTCCATTTTGGACCAATTTTTTCTTTAAACGTGAAGAATTACCCCAAGTACTTTGTGTCATAGCTGCAGATCAGGCAGGTAATGAGTCAGCCCCCTGGAAATTTGATATTAAATAAACCTTTTTAATAAATACAAAGAGGAGATTAATGTATCTCCTCTCTGAACCCTTACTTTAGGATAACCCTTAAATAGTAAAGTGCCATTTTAAAGTACTTAGTCATAAGGCTTTTTATACGTTATGACTGGCTTTAATTTAGCGATTTTTGTTAATAAACCAGAACGTTCCATTACTTCGATAACGTGATTAATATCTTTATACGCTTCAGGAGCTTCTTCAAATAGTAGCTCGCGATCATCACAAATTACACGACCACCTATTTTTGTTTGCTGCAATGCGCGTACCGTGTAACGTTTTTTTAGTCGTCCATAGCACTCACTACGCTGCCATTTCCGACCAGCACCATGTGCCAGCGAGTTTAAGCTTATCCAATTTGCATGGGGTTGAACTAAATAGCTATAGTCTCCTCTTGAGCCTGGAATCACTACTGGCCCTAAGTCTGCAGGAACAGCACCTTTACGGTGTAACCAACCTGACTCCCCATTAATACTCACTGGAGCAACTAAGTTATGAGCCACATCCAACAAACAATGCATTTGGCACTTTATTGCTTTTTGAATACGTAAAGCAATTAACGTACGATTTAATTTTGCCCAAGCCAGTGCCAAATGATGCTGCGCCATATAAGCTTGCTGAACCTGCTGATTAGATAATGGCTTATGACCATACTCACGAATATGGCTCGCCAATATTTGTTGACCTAAACCACGGGAACCTGAATGAATAAGACAGTAGAGCTGGTCTTTAGCCATTGTCATTGATGCAGTGTTCTCATAAACCTCGACCACTTGCTGAAGTTCAGCAAAATGATTTCCACCACCAACTGTACCTAATGAATCGTTCACCGGTAAATCAGGTATTTCTGATTGCTGTAGTAATGAGGCATAGTCAGTTTCATCCAAGCCGGGTAACTGACTCAGTTGCTTTTCTAACTTAGTTAGCTTCAATCGATGCACTATCGCATCAGTACTAAAAAGAGCAACACCACAACCAATATCATTACCCACTAATGCTGGATACAATGTGTTTTCATTACTCCAGCAAACCACTCCAATTGGATAACCTCGCCCAGGGTGTAAATCAGGCATACCTACAACCTGACGCATACCCTCTAATTTTGCAGTAGTTTGTAATTGTTGAAGTGCTCGCCCTTCTATCCAGCATTCTGTGGTTGCTATTAATGCTGTTTTTTCATCAAGAATGCGCAATGAATTGCCCATAAACAACCTTGTTAACCAATAAAATAAGGCTCTATATGGATTCCTAGGGGGTTATATCAATAGCTCTACTAGATCATTAAGTAAGCTTTTTCCTCGGCACTTTATATTGTACACAAACTCAAATAATGCTAAATAAAAAGGTAGTTTTTCTTGAGAAATACCTCGATGAGGTCTTAACCATGAGCGTAGTAATGACCAACAACCTTCAATGGTGTTAACATGTACTTCGTGAAAACCATCCCCATCTTCATCACGAGCATACTCCCCTTTCCCATGACAAACGGTTTTATGTTG
>NZ_AUAF01000005.1 GCF_000428585.1 Zooshikella ganghwensis DSM 15267
AAATCCCCGATGACACGCTAGGCAGCGATAACGTTTTCGGGCAATTTGCTTTTGATGATTACCATTGCCTTCTACTTGTTGAGACTGGCAGTGAGGGCAGCTGACGCCATCAGGCCAACGTCTCTGACGAATAAACTGGTAGCATTGCTCATCATTTACCAGTTGTTTGATATTGATCATTCTTTGCTTATTACTGACTTAATTTACCCAAATAGACGTGCATAATACATCTTTGGTTGTATTATATGCTACCCCCTAGGAATCCATATAGAGCCAAAAAAATTACTATTTTTAGAGTTTCTCTCTAGATTAAATTGACTAAAATTCAACCAAAAAAACCAAATCAATTCAGCAGGCTTTTTCTCAGCTGAAACTGCTTGGTTTTAAACAAAAATTTTTTTAACTTCTAGCGTTCAAAAAATTCTTGCCTGAGCTTTATATAATTACTTTAATTGTTGCACACTTGCTTAAGATTGTTACAAATTGATACACATATTATTACAATATATAAAACTATAGATAGACATTATCATTTACTTTGATACTGATCATATTATACTTGCAAAAAATTTTTGACATACATCAACATATGTATATCAAAAGGACATAATATTAACTATTCATATTATATGTTGCACGAGTGTTTAAAGGATTACTTGCAAAACTTTAAAAAATAGATTTTGGGAATATTGTTTTAAATTACCCCCTAATCTCCATTCAAATAAGCTTATAGAAGTGTCGCGCACTAGCTATCAAAAAACTATTTGAATAAACATAAATATATAATTTAGAAAAACTATAAAAAATCAGGGAATTTTTATATAAGAAATTAGATAATTACATAAAACCTTTACAGAACAAGCCACATACTAGTTAATAATGATGTCGATTAATTATAACTCTTCATTGAAAAATCATCTTCAATGAACAGAAATGACTGCAATCATATTAACTAATAACCATATCAATTCTCAGCAATGATCAACAAAAATAATTTATTGTTGAAATCAGAGTAAAGAGAGAGTAATTAAATATGATAATAACAAATGCTTACAACTATTCAGATTTTCTTAGTGGAACCGTTGATCCTAGAACTGGCATATATAGTTTTCAAATAATTCTTGGAAAAATAATTGGTTCATTTTTAGAAGGTCCAGAATTGGAGTTTAGTATTAGATACTCTTTTTTATCCAATGAAGATTTTGGGTTTGGTAAAGGGTGGTTAAGTAATCTTAGTAGATATAATCATAGATTGAAGACTCTGATTTTAGGTTATGGAAAAAGCTATCATGTTGATACGTATCAAGTAGGTGAAGAGCTTAATATTAGATATGGGAATTCAAATGAATTTAGAGCACACGTTAAACCTGATGGCAGAATCGTTATTTCCTATAAATCAGGCATCAAAGAATACCTAAACTGTTATGGTTTTTTGGAAAAAATAGAGCAACTGGATGGTCGCTCTTTAATTATTGAATATAAAATGCCAAGTGATAGAGGTAAGATAAAGTCAATTTCTGACAATAAGGGACAATCTATATCATTCACATACATGGCTGGCGAGGTTTTAGTCGAAAAAAACACTCAAAAACAGCTTGCAGTTCGTATTAGTGATAAACAGCTTAAAAGTGTTAAATTATCAGATGAAGAAAAATTTATATTTCAATATCGAAAAATAAATTCATATTATGTATTAAAGAGTATTATTCATCCGTCTGGTGCTACAGAATCATTAACATATGATCTAGAAGGGTTAAGAACGCCAGAAGGATGCCTTATGAGTACACTTCCTGCCATCATCAACCATCGTATCTATGGTAGTGATATTAATGAGCAAAACAAACGTTATGAGTATAGTCGACATAACTATTTAGGGTTTTCTGCTGGAGCAAAGTATGTAGAAGGAAGAGACAACTTGTACGAGCGTTCACAAGACTATTTATATACATCTTATGAGTACACAGAAAATAAAAAAATTTCTAGGACTTATAATAGATTCCATTTATTGATTCAGGAAGAGGTGACTGACTATCATAAAAACATCACTATCTCAAACCGAGAAATAAGTTATTTATGTGATCCGCAAGTACCATTTTCTCAGCAACCTCCAACATATTCATTACCCGTAAAAGATAAAACAACATATTATAACCAGAATGGTGATAGTTTTTCTGAAAGTTATACTTATGAATATGATGATTATGGGAATATAACAAAATCAACTGATCCTTTTGGAAGAACTGAATGTATTGATTATTACTTAGCAGAAGGAGAATCGGGATGTCCGCCATCACCAACTAATGTTCCAATATTCATTAAACAAAGAGTTACTTATCCTTCAAGTAAATATTTGGATGGATCAGAACATGTAGTAATGAACTGCTATACATATAAGGCATACCAACGTTATACAAATGATTATTCATACCCTTTACTAGATACTGAGGTGGTTAAAACAATTAATAATAAGATAATATTAAAGAGAAAAACTGATTATTACACCGCCGATACCACTAATGGAATTCATGGAAAAATAAAGTCTGAAACAGTACAAGTTGGATTACGTATAGCCAAGGATAATTATAAATACACAATCAGAAATAATGAAATCACAATTTCTTACATATACTCTATAAATGATAACAAAAAGTATCAAGAGTCAACTGTATTTAATCTTTCACATGGTAATAAAGTAGAAACCAGAGATAGAAATGGCATTATTTCACAGTTTGAGTATGATATATTTATGCGTCCAACTATTGAAAGAACATATGTTGGAACATCATATCAATCTGAGATTGTTTACAATTATTCATTTGGAGCTAAAGAAAAATATATCCGTAAAACAGATAGTGTAGGATGTATTGAGCAATATAATATAGATTGTCTTGGACGTGTTATATGCATTTATAAAAATAGCATTGGATGTCGATTAGAAAAATATCAAAGTATGACATATGATTATCTAGGGAATGTATCATCTGTAACTAAATATGATACTGATATAAACCAAGATGAGTATCAATATACAACACAGTATGAGTATGATATATGGGGAAATCAATGCAAAAAGATACTTCCCTCAGGTTTAATTTATGAAACCGTACATGACAAGCCAAACAAAACAAAAACAGTATATTTAAAATCATTAAATGGAAATAAAGTCGAAATTGAGGCATGCCAATTTAATGAAGATAATCAAGAGATAACGAATAAATCGCAGGGTAAAACTAGTTATCGAAAATATAATGGTACAGGTTTACTAGTTGAGGAAAGTGGAACTTATGAAGGGGTTGTCAGATATGAGTATGATGAAATCGGTCGAGTAGTTAGTGAAACAATTGGTGATAATTTTACGGTAAAAAAATGCTATGATACTGACTCACTTGATGAATACGTGACAGAGTTAAAAGTTAATAATGTATTAGTAGGCTCAAGAAGTTATGATTATTTAGGAAGAGTTATAGTTGAATCTAAGTACGGTTTACCTGAGACAAATTATAATTATAAAGATAGCTGGTTAGAACCTATATCAATAAAATATAACAATATAACAATACAAAGAACGTTGGACAAGTCATTTGGTAAGGTAGTTCATGAGAATAGTAATACTGGTGACATTGCTATTGAATATCAATATACTTTACCAGAGTGTGAGTTAAAATCAGTAAAAAACAGTCACTCCCAAAAAAATTTGACATATTACAATAATGGGTTATTAAAGAGTATACAGCAGGATGGCCGATGTCTAGAATATGTTTATTCTAGACAAGGTAATGTCTTAAAAAGAACAGATTTTTTTGGGAATACTGAATACAGATTATATAATACTTCAGGGTATCTCTCTGAAATAAACACCGGACTGCAGAAATGTTACTTCCGTTATAATGAGTTTGATCTTCCATCTGAAGAATTAATAATAGTCTCTGATGGAGAGAGACTTAATCATCAGCTATATTATGATAGTGAACTACGGTTTGAAAAGAAGATTTCACTGCTGAATAATACAATAATTTGTCAACAGGCATTCATATACGATAAGTATAGCCAATTAGTAGGTAAAAGTGTTATAAACGAAACAGGAGATAAAACACTTGAATTTTATGTCTATGATAATTTAGGAAGGTTAACTGAATATAGTGCTGAAGGTGTTGATGCTGCTCGTTTTAGGGATAATAATGAACCTATAAAAACGCAGCAATATACATATAATGAATTAGGTGATATTAAGTCAACTACAACAACTTACTTAAAAGATGGAGTTTTATGTAAAGATATACAAGAGTTCAAATATCATGAAGATCACCAAGGGCAAATTACATCTTTACAGTATAACAACAGTGAAATTATAAACATTGAGTATGATTTAAATGGAAATTTAATTCGTGATGAAAAAGGTTTTCAATACAAATATAACTCACTAAACCAAGTTAGTGAAGTTTTAAGTGCATCAGGTGATAAACTAGCAAGTTATCGTTATGATGGACTTGGCAATCAAATAACTTGTATTGGACATGATAAACCACCTCACCATCGTTATTTTGATCAACAAGATTTAATAAATGAAAGTCAAGGTGAATATGTTAGTTATTCACTTAATGGAAACAATGGAATACTATTTAGAGCGATTGACAATGAAGGAGAAAAACAGCGTATAGATTTTCTTGTCACCAATCATCAGTATAGCCCCATTTACTCTATTCAAAACAAAACTATCAGAAAAAAAAATTATCAACCGTTTGGTAGCCATTTTTAAATCAAACATTCAATCGAGATCTATTAATGAAACTTTTAAATTTATTCGGCAACACCTTTTTAGGATTTTCCGCTTTTATTACTTGTTCTTCTTTTGCTGGAGTTTTAGACTCTTCACGTTATTATATTCAAGATATTCGCGTCGAAACAGACTTAGGTCACGGTCAACCCTATCAAATATATGCAAATGGAAAAATGCAGGCACCTGTCTATGTAAAAATTAAAGCAATAGATTCAGAAACGAGAAAACCTGTGGTAATTCCTAATGATGAACTTATATCTGCGACCTATCTATTTGATAAGCAAACAGGAATTAATTTAACTTATAAAAATTACTTTAGTAATGAGCATGACGCAAATTGGATTTATAGTGCAACTCAAAATCAGTACCAACATACAGTTCCAAGGTCTGCTGGATATGCTGTAAGTGCTGTTAACTCCACCTCCATAAGTGTGTACAGGAACCGGCATATTGGACAGGGATGGAGCCAGTTAACTTATTGGGTATCAAGTAAGGAAACTCACTATAGTAAAAATATTTGTGTGGAAATTGCTATGAATGATGGGAATAATATAAATAGTTGTGATACGTTATATGATGAGTTTGCTACACTGAATGCTATAGACGCATTGCACTATCGAGCTGATGATTTTACTTTTAGTTTTCATTATTTAAAGAAAACTGATAGTTGGTATGTTGGTTACTGGCAGCTTACCCCCAAAAACAAACAAATAAAATTATTTGGGTTAGAATGGGAAACCCCATTACAGGAAGGCTCAAATTTTTTCAGAGCCATGGATTATTTTCGTCCAGCTGGTGGTCACTTAAGTCTTACAGGCGGAAATACAACTGCAAAATCACTGATTTTATACCCTTATAAGCCTTCTGTAGAGCCGCGAACTATACGTGATTATGTTCGCATTTGGAATATTGAAGGAAATCAACGTGAGGATTACTCATATGATCTTGAGTTATCGACAGATAATCTCAAGTTTATTCAGGGCCAAGGAAGTTATAGTGATTATACGGTATGTGTTTATGTAACAAAAAATATTTGTAGTCGCGTTAAAAAGGATGGTAACTATGTAAATACCACAAGTAATGATTCCTATTTGTACAACTTACGTCCAAAGTTTAGAGTATATGATCAGTTTGGGAACGTTGCACGTTTAAAACTTGTCGACAGCAATACTGTAGATAGCTTGGGGTGGGATGATTACCAAATTGCTAATGATGAGTAATGAACATGAGAATAAAAGATAAAAAAACTATCGCTTTGCATCAAGCGAACTTAATTAATGTGCCTTGCCTATCCAGGCGAGGCTTTTTAATCAAGAGTTCTTATTTGCTTTCTGCTACATCCCTACTATCACTTAATATTCCTGCTAAAGCAGCTATTTCATTAAATAATACATCATCTGATAATCTTTCATTAATTATCTTGCACGATAGAATTGGTTTTAATGGAGAGTATATAGACCCTATTACGAACGTTTACCATTTAGGTAATGGTTATCGTATATATAATCCAAGATTAATGCGTTTTCATTCAATTGATAGTTTAAGCCCTTTTGGAGATGGAGGGATTAATGGATATAGTTATTGTCTGGGAGACCCATTAAACTTAGTGGATCCTACAGGCCATATCAGCTGGCAGGCAGGGGTTGCAATAGGTTTAGGTATTGCCGCAATATTAATTGGTATTGTTACCTTGGGGGCTGGAATAGCGGCCTCTGCGGGGTTAGTTACTGGAGCGGCAGCAATTACAACAGCAGGTGTGCTGAAAGCAGGACTAGGTGTTGCATCAGGACTATCAGGCATAATCAGTGGTGGTTTAGGTATTGCTTCTGGGGTTTTAAGTGAAACACACCCTATGCTTTCAACTAATTTAGGTTATGCTGCCCTTGCATTTGGGATAACCTCTGCTGTGACAGGAATAGGGTCATTATTTGCAGGAGCAAGAGTAGCTTCAGCAGCAACACGTGTTATACGGACACCTCTCAGCTCCGGGCTATTAGGCTCAAGAAGCACAGGCCAAGTCACGCTAAAACTGTCAGATAGTATTGCACGGTATAACCCAAGATTTGTTGCTAAAGCACTCAATAAAACTTTTCACAATGAACTGCCATTTCATAGAATAGCTATTTCAGGTGAAAAAGCACCTTCATTATTTAAAGGTTCTAGTTTTATCACTCAGTCTTATGCTCAGCAATTATCAAATCATACAGGAAAACAGGTGATAGAGCTCGCACGCCGAGGGGCAGCCATTGCTCCACAGTCAAGAAGAGCAAGTAGTGTTCCTAGTATTTTAAATAGTTCTGTTGCCGTCACCAAAAGTGCAGCTTGGACACCAACTCGAGTATTCGGACCATCAAGAGTACTTTATACAGCAGGTATGATTGGTCGCTCATTAATGGTTGATTAATGATAGCACTATTATAATCAGATCGTAGCTTAAGTGGTTCTGACTGCAATAGGCTATGACGCGATAAGTCAGGAAATAAAGGAGTCAAAACCGTGTTGTCGCTAGAACAAATATATCAGTACAACATTAGCCTACTCAAAAAAGCACAAGTCCCATTTGAACAATCGGAGCATGAGCCTATTTTAGACTTTGAAACGGATGCTCGTATTGCAAAAGCACTTGGCTGGACAGCAGCTCCTACCAAAAGCTTATTTCTCAAACTAAAAGGTGGCAATTATTGTGTTTTTTTAACGCACAGAGACCAGCGACTCGATGCCAAACTCATCAAAAATATCATTGGTAAGCGCCCAGCTATTGGTAGCGATACAGAAATGACCGAAGTCACTGGTTGTGTTCCAGGCGCCCTATGCCCTTTTGGTCTACCGAGAGAAATACCCTTGATAGTTGACCCACTGCTTACCACCTTTCAAGACATAATGTATACACCCGGTAAACCCGAAATGACCATTGCATTTGCTGGCGCGGCATTACCCAATCTATTAGAACATATTGAAAATCAAACTAAGTGGTTAACGGATATATCTGTTTAATGTTTATACCCAGGACAATTGCAGTTCAAAATAATTTTTGATGCGTACTTTCAAGTAATAAGTGCAATTGACCTGTGTTCACTCCTAAAAGAGTGTATCCAAATAATGAAAGTTTTGATCAAGCAGTCCTACTAATACAGTCCTGCCATCTGCAGCTACACGAAACTCACCATATGCAGCTTCACTGAGTAAACTCGCTTTGCCTTCCTCAAATAAATAGCTTTCTGCACCTAGTTTTACATGTTCGCCATAACGACGATAATGTAAGAGTAATTCACCTTTTTTCAATGGTTTTCCTGGCTGATGGATACCCACAAAAGATGCTACCTGTTGTTTATCAAGCTGGATAATCAACTGTCCTTCTGCTGCTAACTGATGGGCCGGTACTTCATTGACTATTGCATAGCGTAAGCGCATGTAGTCTCCCTGCATCAAAGAACGTGGATCAACGGGTGCTAGCGCTAATCGAACCTGTTGCCCAGAGTCTAGTACATGCTCCTTTTGAAAAATACTCCAGTTAATTGCTACCATGACCAGCAACCAGCCAGCCACGATGCCCCAGCGCTGAAGCGGACTGATCATACATCATGCTCCTTGAAAAAAAGACCTAATAACCAGCGTACTAACAACATAGCACTGCCACTAGCCATTAATAAGTAGGACTTATCCAATAACGAAATTTGCAGGTTGTAGTAAAAAATACTTAAAAAGACGACTAAAAAGAGATAAGCAATCACTTTTAAAAACCTGTCAGCTAAAATATAAGCCAATATCAGTATAAATAGTGAAAGCAACAATCCAGAGTTCGCAAAAAGCGCCAAAATAACACATGAAATAACGACAATATAAAACCAAGGCTGATTCCAAGGTGTGTCAGTACTGATATGCAATGCCAGTAATAATAACCCTACAGCCATTCCAACTCGAAATGCAGGCTCAACAGCCGCAATAATGGTTACTAAACGAGCATCAAAACCGGGTACCCAAATAGGCAGAAGTACACTTATGGGTAATAATATTGATACTGCATAAGCCAAGGGCAATAGCGCTGGCAGCGGCCTTAAGCCAACAAAAAATAATAATTGCAATAATAATAGTGACCATGTCCACATTATAATCCCGATATGACTTGGTTCATCATAAAGCCAGATAAAGACTAAAATCCCCAGCAACATACACTGTATAAAACGAAATGAATTGCTTGCCACAAATGGATAGCTCATCCCAGTCAGCAAAGCTTGCATTACCACAATGGGTAGTAAAGTATCAGTTCCCCAAAACTCTCCCATTCCAAAAAGTACAAGCCCATTCCCAGCAATCCCCAGAGCTAAAGCTAAATGCCGAAAAAAAACACGTTGTGTAGAATTAACCCAAAAAATAGCGCCCATTAACAACAAGAAGCCATACCCCATGGCGTTCATGCCTTTATCGAACAAACCTGCAGCGAGCAAACTGGCTAGAAAAAATAATGCTGCCACCCAGCCACTCACCGCAATTAAAATGCGAAAAACCAGAGGATCTTGAGGCTGCTGACGTTGCTCAAACACTCTTAATACATGTTGCTGCTGTTCTACTGAAAGCTGAGTACTAATCTCTGGTGATGCTAATAGCGCCTGCACACTGTCGTAGGTTTTCACTCTTTTGCCTCCTTGCGCATCAGCTGTGCCTGACTGCGTAAAATAAACACCAGCAGTGAAATGGTAGTCACAATCAATAAGCCAAATATAAACAGCGTAGAAGTATCCGTTAATCGCATATCAGACACTTGATGTAATAACCAAACTAATAAAACAACAGTTAGTTGCAGTGAAGTTATGGTTAGTCCATAAATTTGCTGACTGATAAAGCGATAAAAAACAATCAAAATACACGACAGTACTAACCAGGTAATTGCGATGCCCCAGGTTTGGGGAGTAACATGGTAATCATCTATGGCAATTTTTAAGGCAGGAATAGCCATCACACCGAGCATAACAGTTACATATAGCCAATGAAATTTACTCGCCAGCACAGAAGTACGCGTCTGTTTATAATTAATTAATAATATAAAGCCAGCTAATAAAGCCATACTTACCCAGCGTAAATCAATCCAAGCGGTAAACTGAATAGACAACACTTGTTCCCAAACTAGCCAACAAGCAACTTCACTCACCACAAACCATATCGCCCAAGGTGCCGGTAACCGGGCTAATGCGACCCAAGGTAAGGTGACTACAGCCCACGACAAGAACAAGGTATAAGCATCAGCTCCCGTTTGGTAAATTTGCCCAAAGACAGCGAAAAGTATCCCCGTAAGCACTACCGCCGAGGTTAGCAACACCTGTCGTGCAGCAAGGGAAAAACGTGAAACTAAAGACAGCAGTGCAGTTAACGTTACACCGGCTTCTAGTAGTCCTAGCTTGCCAAAGCGATGAAGTTCCTGCCAATTGTAGGCAAAAAAGAACATAATACCCGCCAGTAGAAGTATGCTACCAATCAGCATTAAATGTCGCTCAGCCCAGCGCAGCCAGTAATCATCAGGCCTGATCATATCCAGCGCCTGATAGTAAGCCTGGCGTGGTAAAGCGCCCTGCTGAAATAAATGATGGAGCTGTTTAGGTGTAGGAGGAGTAGGCTTTGTTGAAGTGGTCATTGATGAAGTTAAAGTCATAGTGATATTGACAATCTTAATGTCTGCCTTTGACGTTGCCATGTTAACCAGCTCAACTACACTCGTCACCTGTAAGATAAGCTAAGCTGTAACTAGAACACAGAGTATTTTGTTAAGTAGTCCTTGAACTGTTGGTGTTACACAAAAAGTATTGCAAAATAGTTCACATTTTATAGAACTATCTTGATCCACTACTTTTGCCGATAGGTTAAATTTATCAAGCTACATGCAGAGCGAAGGTGTACAGGGAAGAAACCTTATCAACCTTCTCGCCCTATTCGCCAGCATGTAACTTCAGGAAGTAACTCAGCGCGAGTTAGGGATCAGGGTGATAGGACTCCCCACCAGCGGGATGCAACAAAGAAAGCTTGGCATACAATTTACCCTTTGGAGCATTATTGGCAATGAAGTTTTTAGCCACCTTTTTGTTAATCTTGATCACCTGCAATGACGCGTGGGCTATTCGAAAAGTTCGAATCTGTTCTGATCGAGGCCTTTGGTACCCGTTCATGATGACTGAACGTGGTGAGGCGAAAGGCATGCATATCGATATTATCCGCATGGCCATGAAAAACATGGATGTAAAACTAGAAATACCCCCCCTGCCCTGGAGTCGCTGTTTACGTGATGCACAGAAAGGACGCTATGATGGCGTAGCGACTGCATCTTATAAAGACGAGCGAGCAGAGTTTCTGATTTATCCCCCTGATGCCAAGACAGCGGTGAAATCGCAATTTCGCGTCTCTCAGGTCGAGTATGTCGTTGTCACCACGGCAGATAACCCCTATGAGTACGATGGCGAGCTAAAAAGCATCCCACAGCCTGTCAGAACACCAAAAGGTTACTCTATAGCTGAAGACTTGGAAAAAGCGGGACTCTTTGTCAGCTCAACGGCATTGGGTGATAAGCAAACCTTACAAAACCTGCTGCGGGACAATAAAGGCTCGGTAGTCACCATCCCCAATGTGATTCAGCACCTAAGTAAATCACCGGCCTTTTCTGGAAAACTAAAAATCAGTAAAACTCCAATTAAATCTAAATCCTACTTTTTAGCATTCGCTAAACAAAGCCGACTCACCGTGGATGAAATGAACCAAATATGGAGTGAAATTGCTCGTATTCGTGAAGATAATGCAATCATGACCGAGATTGCTGAAAAATATTAATACTAAACTTCTATTTACTTTCTGAGTGCCTGATCATTAATTGCTTATTACCTGATCAGGCATTCCCCTCCCCTTTTTATCATTAGTTTTCATCCCTGTATTATTTTTATTTCACTTAAGCGTTTTTGTACTAGACTGGAATACAAAGTCACTTATTGGTGATGATGGGAAAAAACGAACGATTTAGCTAGATTGACGATAAGAGCAATAATAGCCATCGTGCTCATGGGGATTACGCTTAACAGGGGATTGGTAGTCAGCCATTTGATTCACCTAAGGACAGGGACATAACCCCCAATAGCCACAATTGAATTTGAGGCAATGTTCGCTAGGTGTAGGCTATGTCCATATATCCAAAAAGTATTCGCGCACGACTTATTTTAGAGTTTACTATTGTAGTAACTATTGTATTAGCTCTGTTTGGTTACTATAACTACAGCCGAACCGCTTCCCAGCTGGAAGAAAATTTAACCCAGCAAGCTAAAGCCACGATTGAACGTCTCTCTGTCAGCTTACCTGGTCCTATCTGGAACTATGAGCCCGAATTTATTGATAAAAATGTTATGTCAGAGATGCAGGCTGATTTTGTCAGCGGCATTAGTGTTAAGTCTAAAACTGAGGTTTTAGCCCTGTTTATCAAAGATGATGCTGGGGAAATCGGCAAGTCTAAGGCCTTACCCAAAGACTTCTCTGATAAGCTGAGTGAAACCTTACTTTTTAATGATGATGGTGAGCTGCAAGAAGTAGGGACCGTTGAAATATTCATAGACGACTCAAAAGTTCAAGAGATACTGCAGGGCGTACTGATGCGCCAAGTCATTCAGGCGTTAATTCTGGATGTACTCATTGCACTCCTGATTTTCTTCATCATCATGCGTATTGTCCTTAAACCACTCAATCAAATTGGTACCGCTATTAATGATATTGCTAGTGGTGAAGGTGATCTCACACAGCGCTTAGACACTAATTCTGCGACTGAAATCAGTGCACTGGCTCAAGGCTTCAACGGCTTTGTTGAAAACCTGCAAACCATCGTTACCGAGCTGTTTTCACTCTCTGAAAAGCTCCAGTCAACCGCACTTGAGAGTCGCCAGATTATTGATGAAACCTCTGAAGGGGTTCTCAATCAGCAAACCAAAATTGATATGGTAGCCACAGCAACGTCCGAGATGTCCCAGTCCATTGGTAATGTTGCCAATAATGCCAATGCCGCTTCAGAGTCAGCTTCTGATGCTAATCACAAAGCAGAAGAAGGTAATCACATCGTTAACCAGGCTGTTACCGTTATTCAGTCTCTGGCCAATGAGATCACTTCAGTCACCCAGGCCACACAACAGCTCATTACTGAAGGTGAGAATATCGGTACAGTACTTGATGTCATCAAGAGTATTTCTGAGCAAACCAACTTACTCGCACTCAATGCCGCGATTGAAGCTGCCCGCGCTGGAGAAGCAGGAAGAGGTTTTGCTGTCGTTGCCGATGAAGTTCGCACACTTGCCCAAAAAACCAATGAGTCTACCGATGAAATTCATCAGAGTATTCTCAACCTTCGCTCTTGTAGCGAAACCGTTGAAAAAGGCATTGTCAACCTAGAACACCATGCATCAAGTGGCGTAACCAAGGTATCTGATGCAGGTGAAGCCATTAATAAAATTTTGGATGCTGTCAATACCATTGCTGAAATGAACTCGCACATAGCTGAAGCATCCCAGGAACAAAGCTCTGTCATCAGTGAGATCAATGAAAACATTGTTAACATATCAATGGTTGCTGAAGAAACCGCTGAGCGAGCCAAAGAAACCGGAGAGAAAAGCGGTGAAGTCGAAACGTTGGCCAATAATATTCAAGACATGATGAGCCGCTTTAAAATCTAACCCACAAAATATAAACCCACGTCCCAACCTCTCTTATGAACAAACCCAACCTTTGCAGCCTTCGGGCTGCATTTTTTTGGGACCTAAAATATTGTCAAGAACCCGCCTGCTGAGGAAAAGCAGGCTGTTCTAATAAGCGCTTCATTGCTTTCTGTGTCCGTAACCATACTTGTTGCAAGTCATCCCATATCCCTTCCATTTCTTTACTATCATGCTCAGCGGCTTCAACTAGTGCCTGACAAGCTTCCGCCAGTGGACCCGCCGAAATAACGTTTGCAGCCGCTTTAAACTTCCCTCCCATCTTTTTAATCTGCACCATATCACCTGCTTTGATGGCTTGTTCGAGGGCTAACATACAAAGCTCACCTAGCTCCTGAAACTCAAAAAGCTCCAGCTGTAAACGTTGGCCTGTTCCAAATAATCGCGTTAAGGCCATAGGGTTAACCAACATCGTTGTTACTTTTGCCAAGTCTAGACGGGTAGGTAAGGCTTCCTGTGATAGCTGAGCAGGCGGTTTAACGCCTAATGCCTGCTCACAAGCTTCTAGCAGCTCACTGGATAAGAACGGTTTGGTTTTCACAAATATAAGAGGGGCATCAGCCTTATGATGAGCATCAGCCACAGGCGATGGTGGCTCCTCATGCCCATCAAGCACAATCAAACTTACCTTTAATAGCTGGCAAACTGTGTGTAATTCATAGGGTGTCAACCCAATCAACACATCAATGCTTTCTCTCGTCGCAATGAGTAATGAAGCCTGCTGTAATGACAGAAAGTCAGCCAACTGTTCAGCCTTACTAACAATAAGAGCAGGTTGAATGGCGTGTAATCCCCAACAGTGACAATAATCCAGCAAAGTCTGACTAAACCAGCGCTCGTGACAAAGTAAAGCAGCTACCGCTTGCCCTGAAAATACAGGTAATAAACTAGGCAGTTTGATATCAAACTGCTGACTATAGGTCGCATGACAACCCATAGGGTTATAGTTTCTGATACAAAGTTCACCCTGCATTTGCTGTGCAAGCTTTCCGCTTACTGCCAAACCAAGGCCAATACCTGAAGTCGATTTCTGGTCATTCTGTGACAAGTAAAAGTAAGGTCCTGTCAGTGCTTCCTGTAGGGTGTCTGGTATACCAGGGCCAGTATCTTTGATTGAAAAAGCTATTTGCTGCTGCTTATCATTGGCCCAAAGCCGCTTAACTGAAAACGACACATGACCCTGACAGGTATATTTAACCGCATTACTCAATAAGTTTCGTAAGATCTGTACCAAATGCTGTTGATCAGCCCACACCTCAAAAGCAATACCTTGGTCAATATAAGACTTAAATTGCAGACCTTTCTGCTGACAGGCCTCATAGGTTTCAACAATCAGAGCCTCCAACACCGGTATCAGTCTAACGGGCTTGCGTTGAATGTCCACCTGTTCAGTTTCTAACGCAGCGAAGTCTTGCATATCGTTTACATTTTTTTGGAGTGCATGAATCGTATTTAACAGACGTTCAGTAATATAACGTTGGCGGGCATTTAAATGTGTCTGCTGAAGCATTTCTGCCAAGCCACTTAGCCGGTCAGTGGGACAGGCAATTTCTTGGGTCAACATAGTCAATAATTCTAGCTGTTGATGAGTAGCCTCTTCTGCGGCCTGCTTTGCCGCAAGTAAGGCTAGCTCCTGCTTTTTGCGCTGGTCAATGTCAACGATTACACCATCGAGGTGTAAAGCATCTCCTGTTTCAGAGAAAAATGCCCCCCCCTGTTCATACACCCAGCAAGGTTCACCTCGTGTTGTTTTTAACCGGTATTCAATTTCATAAGGTTTTCTCATGGCAACAGCGCGCCAAACGGTGTGATCAACCTTTTCCCGGTCTTGCTCAAAAATAATCTCCTTAAAACTGTGCAGTGCATTGCCCATCAAACCTTTAGCAGAATAACCCGTTAAGGCTTTGATATTGTCGCTAATAAACTCCATGGTCCAATGTGTGTCCAGCTTACAGCGATAAACCACACAGGATAAGTTATCCACTAAAGAACGATATCGTGCTTCACTTTCCTTTAATGTCTGCTCTGCCAAATAACGTGCCGTAATATCAGACCAGTAGCCAACCCATATCAACTGTTTATTTTGATCATTTCTTGGTAATGCCTGACCTTCAATCCAACGCACTTGACCATCAGGTAGTTGCAATCTGAAGCAGTGCTGCCACCGACTCATACGTTGCCCAGCAATTTCGAATGAGTTTTTCAGTGCCTCTCGGTCCTCAGCAACGACATGTTGCAGCAATAAGATACTATCCTGAAGCACAGCCAAGCGGTTCACTCCGTATGCTCTCGACACATTATTGCTAATAAACGAAAACGCCCACTGGCCCTCTTGATCAATTTGACACTGAAAAAGTACGACCGGACAGTGCTCTGTCACCTGAGTTAAAAGAGACTCTGCTTCACGATAACGTTGCCGTGCCTGCTCCAGCTTATCAAAGACTTCAATGGCTAATAATGCTTCTTCAAGCGCGCCATTAACAAAGCATCCATGCAAAGAAACTTGCCAGCGCCAAGGCTGACCTTTTTCACGAATCCCCTGCAGCTCAAAACAGGTTTTTTCACACTCAGCAAGATGATCAATTAAATCTCGCACATTTGGCCAAGGCTGCAAGTCAGGCAAGTTCGGTAAAAAAGCCAGCTGCGCTGCTTCCTCATGACTTGAGGCAGAACCTTCGTGAGCTACAGAAGCCTCCCTATCATCAACTTCATCCTCTAACAGTTGACGCCAGGCATAGTTCATGTGTA
Organism: Zooshikella ganghwensis DSM 15267; assembly: GCF_000428585.1. Classification (GTDB taxonomy): domain Bacteria; phylum Pseudomonadota; class Gammaproteobacteria; order Pseudomonadales; family Zooshikellaceae; genus Zooshikella; species Zooshikella ganghwensis. Next base: position 16,249 of record NZ_AUAF01000005.1, read on the forward strand.
AGCAGTGTCCTTGCTTATTAATTAATGCAACGGGCAAGGGTAAGCTTTCAAGCAGCTGCTCCCTCAATTCTTGACCGAACTGTAAACGCTGCCAGGTCTCATCACGACTCCGTTGGAGTTGGCGAACACGATAAAATAGATAACCACAGACAGCAGCCAAACTGATGAGAAGCATTAACCATATAGTCCACAGCGGAAAATTTGCTTGAGCTTGATAGCGGTCTGTCAACCATTTTTCACGAATCTGTAAATGCTGCTGCTGACTCATACTGGATAAAGCTTTGTTAATAATGCTTTCTAGCTCAGGCCAGTCCAATCGAATTGCAAAGTGTATAGACGCAGGATCATCCTTGAGCAACGCTGCCAGCTTAAGCTTGCCTAAATATTCACGTTGAATATAGTCCGCCAGCACAGCTTGACTTCCAACAATGGCATGAGCTTCACCATCCAGCAGAATGGCTAAGCTTTCTTCTAAACTCTCTGTAATGATTAAGTTTACAAGTGGGTACTGACGCTGCAGTTTTTCTTGGATAGCATAATCCGTTACTACTGCCACAGTTTGTCCAATTAAATCATTAATATCAGTAATAAATGGAGTATCAACCCGTGTTGCAATAGCCCAAGGCATTTGCAAGTAGGGCTGACTAAACAGCATATTGAGTTTTCTCTGCTCTGTGAGCATAACAGCTGACAGCATATCCACTTTACCATACTGGATGCCTTGCAATAGCCTTCGCCAGATATCACTACCCACCACCTCAAACTGCACACCTATCTGTTTTTCCAACCATCTTAAATATTCAGCACTAATACCCACATGTTGATTATTCTTGTTGATAAAATCGAGTGGCTTCCAACTGCGATCCACACCGACCTTTATCACTGGATGTGCTTTTAACCAGGCTTTCTCGTGATCTGTGAGATTTAATGGCGGGCTTTCCAATGCTAATGCGACTGTGGGTGATACCCAGGGTTTTAGAAAACGCTGATGATGCTCCGTATTCAGCCCTTGCAACCACTTCATGAGCAAAAAATGCAACATGGAAAGATCCTGGCGAACCAGAAAAACGTATTGCCCAGCGTTTACGTCTATGGGACCCAATACATTGAAGCCTTCAAGCCCTAGTGTTTCGAAATAATAGGTTGTTCGAATCAGTTCACCGACAAACGCATCAGCCTGATTTTGCTTTACCAGCTCTAGTGCTGCTTTAACAGAGGGTGCCTGTTGAATCTGAGCCTGGGGAAGCTGTTGCTTAATGCTCGTTAGCCCTGGAAAATCATCGGATAACGCAAGCGTCTTGTTGTTAAGCTCAGCAAGTCCACTAAAGCCCCGGTTAAAACGAGGAACAACCAGCACCGGATAGCTATTAATCACCGGTATCGTCATCAATAGTTTCTTATGTTTAACCAATGGCTGGTGATTCGTTGAAACCAACACCATATGTAGTTTGCTCTGCTCGAAGGCCTGAAGTAACGATTGCACATCAGGATAAAGTCTAACGTTCAGATGAGTGATACCTAAACTGGTTTGTGCCGCAATTAAATAGTCAATCAATAGTCCTTGTAAAGATTCTTTATCAAACTTCATTAATGGCTCTGGTGACCACAGCATCCCAACATTTAGACGCTTATGAAGACCAACCCATTGCTGCTCAACAACACTAAGCGATAAATCAGGTGTTAGATGACTTCCTCCAGTGGCTGAGGCCTGAATTGGAAAAGACGTACCTACTACAGATAACGCTGGCTGCTCATTACCATAGAGTGGTTGCACACTTAGCAGTGCCCAACCCATCTCATAGAGCATTGTGAGGTAGAGATAAAGGCAAGTATGCTTTAGTACTTTCCTGGTTTGCTTCAGCATAACCTCTCGTCTCAATCAAGCCACCATAAAGTTATAGTTTTAACTAAGTTTAGCCGCTTCAATGAGATTACAGAGGATCGTAATGATTAAGCCTTTTTGAACGCCATCCTACAACCTGTTGTTTACCACGGTTATTAACTAAGACGTCGTGCCAGCCGCTGCTTACGCCGATAAGGAAAGACATCTACCACCTGATTTTCACGAATAACCTTTTGAATGCGTTGCCAATAACTGGCTGCAAACAGCTCACCATGCAGGTCAGTGAAACACTTGCGAATGCGTACATCAGCAAAAATAAAAATAGCAAACTCTTCGGGAAAAATGTCGTTAGCACCAACAGAGTACCAAGGCTCTGCCGCCATCTCATCTTCAGGAAAGCGTGGCGGTGGTATCTGGCGAAAATTACACTCCGTTAAATAACAAATTTCATCATAATCATAAAAAACCACACGCCCATGACGGGTTACACCAAAATTTTTCAATAACATATCACCGGGAAAAATATTGGCTGCCGCAAGTTGTTTTATCGCATTACCAAAGTCATCTAAAACAGCCTCTAACTGCTGCTCGGTCGCATCCTTTATATATAAGTTTAAGGGGATCATCCGTCGTTCTGTGTAAAGATGATCAATAATGACTGAATCACCAACAACCCGAACAACTGAAGGTGCTTCCGCCAGTAACTCCGCTAATAATTCTGGATGAAAACGTGCTTTAGGAAAAACAAAGTGCGAAAACTCCTGAGTATCTGCCATGCGACCAACACGGTCATGCATTTTTACTAAATAATATTTCTTTTTAACGGTTTCTTTATTCACTTCCTTTTGTGGTGCAATATTATCTTTAATGACTTTAAAGACTGTTTGGCTTGATGGCAGGGTAAAGGCAATCATCACCATGCCTCTCACCCCTGGCGCAATAACAAACTGATCATCTGTTTTTGTTAAATGCTGAACAAAATCTCTATAAAACTCCGTTTTACCGTGCTTATAAAAACCGATGGAATTATACAGTTCATAGCGTTGCTTCCAAGGTAAAAGGTCTTGTAAAAAAGCGATAAAAGCAGCAGGCACTGGCGCATCAACCATAAAGTAAGAGCGCGTAAAGCTAAAAATGATACTGACCTCATCTGGGTCTGTAATTAATGCATCAACATATATTCCCTCTTGTTCATTATTCATTAGTGCAATGATGAAAGGTTTGGTATTCTCACGAATGCGTATTCTTCCCACGAGATATGCTGCTTTATTACGAAAGAAAACAGAGCGAATAATATCAATTTCCATATCTTTGCTATCAGCAAAAACAAATCCTAGCTGCTGTTGAGCAGTACGAATAATATTGACCACATCTTGACGTCGATCGGCATAAGGGATATTGAAGTTACAATCAACCAAAATCCTATCAACCATTTTCACCAGGCCAAAAGCTGGTCGATAACTCAAAATAATTGAAGCTTCATCTGCTGCTTTAACTTTTGGCTGAGTAGAAAAAACAAATAAATTTTCTGGCTTTATTTCGTAATGCCTAAAAATACGACAAAAAATCGAATTAAAAAATGTCTCAGCTAATTCACCATCAGTTCGGCTACGAATTAACGCTGCATAACAGCGCTTCGCTTCTTTCCAGACACTCAACGAGTCATACCCATGCGCAACTTCTTCTGTCAAACAATCCGTCACTGCCACAACCGCATCATCATAAAGATTAATACGGTCCATAGAAGCTTGTTGAACATCAAGCCAACACGCTTCCTCAAAGCGCTTCTTTGCGCCTAATGTAATATAAGTAAATGTTGATCGATAGTTTGCAAAACCTTCAAGTACTGATGTTGCAATACGTTGTCCCCATTGAGTGGTCATTTTATTCCCTTATATTTTTAGTAATTATTCATTTATGCCTGATTTATAATCTTTTGAAGATTTACTCAATTATACCCTTCACGAATCATTTCTTTGGATTTGCTGTCGTCACTCTTCAAAACATAGTTTTTTAGGTGATTTTAGAATTCTTCTGCCATACTGAAAGAATGTATACCCTTACTTATCTTTTTTTAATCATACAATCAACAACTTTACAAAGAACTCTCCCAACAAAATGCTGCGGAGTAGAGGGTATAAAGTGTAATTAGAGATGTGGAGCAATCAGTATGAAGTTTCGCTCAGTTCAAACGAGTATCCTCGTTTACACTAGCATTTGCTTGATTATTTCTTTATTTGCAGTGGTGGGGTTTGCACTATACACGGCACTGAATACTCAAAAGTATGTCAGTGACACTTCGCAGACTTTAATGTCAAATGAAATTAAAGAAAGCCTGTCATCACTCACTGCTGGCAAAGCTCAACGTATGCAGCGCCGCATGGAAAAAGCCATAACAGCCGCCAGGACGTTTGCACAAAGTTTAGAAGCCTATTATCAAAGTGGCGCTTCCATGCAGATTGCAAATAGCCGAGAGTTAGTAAGCCAAATAACTAAACATTTAATAGAAGCAAATAGTGACTTTCTAGGTGCTTATACCGGCTGGGAAGCAAATGCTTTTGATGGCAATGATGCGATGTATAAAGATGGTGAGTTTATTCACTCAATGCCATCATCAGGTCAATTTGCTATTTATTGGAATCGCAGCCCCTCCGGCAAGGTTGACGGTCGTCCACTGATGAATCTATACGCCACCAAACAAACCGTATCAGGTATACGTGAAAGTGAGTATTACTTGTGCCCCAAAGAAACCCTCAATGAATGTATTATTGATCCCGCGCCTTATGATATCCAAGGGGTAATGACACTACTCTCTTCCTTTGTCACACCGATCGTTGTTAATGGTAAGTTTCTTGGAATCACAGGTATTGACTACTCACTTAATTTCTTACAGGAAATTAGCACCGAAATTAACAGCCAACTTTATGAAGGTAGTGGTAGTGTTGCACTCATTAGTTATCATGGCGTGATGGTTGCCAATACTGGAGATCCATCTTTAGTGGGTAAGCCGGTCGCTGCCTTAAGTGAGTGGAAGCCTGTTATTGATGCTATTAAACAAGGCAGCAGTGTGGTGACTGAAAATGAGGAGCTAATTACCAGTACTGCCATATTCTCGGTAGGTCAGGCTAAAACCCCTTGGGCTCTGGTTATTTCTGTTCCCAAAAGTGTTGCGTTTGCAGATGTGCATGCCATGTCTACACAGGTTACGGAGCAGTTCAACGAAAGCCTGATTGGGCAATTAATTACGGGTTCCCTTATTACAGCTCTCGCATTAATCGTGCTATGGCGTGTAGCCGCATCAATATCGAAACCACTTAAAGAAGTTGTTAGCCTGGTTGATGACCTGGCAGAACGTGATGGTGACCTAACCCGTAGAATTGAAATTAACCGACGCGATGAGGTAGGCAGCCTAGCTAATCGCGTCAATTTATTTATTGAAAAAATCCAGAACATGGTCAAAGACGTAGCACAAACCATTGATCAAGTTGATGACTCTGCTGCGCAAAGCTCGCAAATTGCTCAAGAAACCAGTAATGGTGTACAACGTCAGCGCGCTGAAATAGATCAAGTAGCCACCGCGATCAATGAAATGTCATGCGCAGCCAATGAGGTAGCGAGTAACGCCGCTGCAACTGCCCAATCAGCAGGCGCAGCAAATGAATCTGTTTTAGAAGGGCAGGAAATCGTTAATCGCAGTGCATCTACCATACAGCAACTGTCAGATGAAGTAGAGCACGCCGTCAAGGTAATTGAACAGCTTAAAGAAGATAGTGAAAACATCAGTAGTATATTAGATGTCATTATTTCGATTGCAGAACAGACCAATTTGCTGGCCTTAAATGCCGCAATTGAAGCAGCTCGTGCCGGTGAGCAAGGACGAGGTTTCGCTGTGGTTGCTGATGAAGTTAGAACCCTGGCCAGCCGGACTCAAAACTCAACCGATGAAATCCGTCAAACCATCAATGCCCTTCAAGATCGAACTGAGCAAGCCGTGCAAACCATGAGTCGGGGCAGTGAGATGACACATACCTCTGTTGAGCAGTCTCAACAGGCGGCCAAACGGCTAGAAGAAGTTGTTCATGCCATCAGCCGTATTAATGATATGGCAACCCAAATTGCCAGTGCAGCAGAAGAACAGCATGCTGTCTCTGAAGATATCACTAAAAATATCACGACAATTAGTGATGTGGCAGGAGAAGTAGCAGAAGGCGCTGATAACTCAAGCAAGCAAAGTGAGCAATTAAGTCATCTTTCAGACGAGTTAAGCGGAAAAATAAACCGCTTTAAATTTTAATTTGCTATTGTGATTTTTTTGGATCAAGGTCCATATAATTCACATAGCGTACAACACATGTTAGGTAGCAAGCTACCTAACATGGACACACTAAAACAAGGACAGTTTGCTACATCGCAAGGGTGTAACCAATTAACCTGCCTGCTTTAAATTATGCTGAATGCTGGCATCGCATTAACGCAAAAGACAATACAATCCGTTTAGCCAGAACTTGTCTCTGATATAGTCAGTCGCTCAGACTTCTTCAGCAACACCTTCCAGACGTCCCAGCAAACTCCCTAAACGGTCGCTCCAATTGGCTAATTCTTCCCTTAACGTAGCATTTTCTTCCTCTAGTTTGGCCTTCTGTTCACGCAGCTCTTCCAGCTCCATTTTCTGGATACTCACCGTATCAACCACATGTTGTACTTTTTCTTCTAACTTGGCTAAATGATCATTAGACATAATGCGCTCTTTCTATTTTTATCAACAACTATGACCGCAGATTATAGACACTGAAAAACATAAATTAAATCACGTTTTGACTGTGAAGCACATAAAAACACCTCTCCAAAGTCGTATATCACCCAACAACAAAGCCCATCACTTGCAACCTATGTCATTGGACAACCATAAAGAGCTTAATTTCCCCCAATCAACGACGTAACCCGCAACGTGGTTTATCTGTTAAAGAATACGTAGCCCCTTGCCAAACCGCCATGACATTTTGATGATATTTTTCCATTCACTTATAATCACTGGGTTAATAACTCGCATCTCTTGCATTGTCCACTTACTACTATTGGAGAGAGAAATTTGAGTTGTACGCAGTACCATTACCAAGACCTTATTAACCTGTTTAATCAGTGTTTTGCCAAAACTCATAATACGTATCTTATCAAAGGTGATGATGAACCCATTTATTTACCCGCTGATGAGCGGCGCGCCTATCATGGGATTTATTTTGCCTATGGTTACTTCAGCAGTGCCCTTCATGAGTGTGCCCACTGGTTTATTGCAGGAGAACAGCGCCGCCAACAGATTGATTATGGCTATTGGTACAAACCTGATGGCCGAACCAAAGCGCAACAACAGCTTTTCGAAAAAGTAGAGGTTAAACCTCAAGCTATCGAATGGATTTTATCAGTAGCGGCAGGTTATCCATTTAAAGTGAGTGTTGATAACCTCATCAATAATGAATACATTAATCCCCAGCCTTTTAAGCAGGCTATTTACCAACAAGTCCTGGTATATGCTCAATGTGGACTTCCCGCCAGAGCAGAACGTTTTCGGCAAGCACTCAGTCAATTTTATAATACAGAAAAAACGATTAATTTGACGTTATTTTCAACAGAGCATTGTTAGTTATTTATCCCCTATAAAATAAACAGTGAAGCCCTCTTTATCGGCTGTTTTCCTTTTACTTTGCCAGCGCTAAATACTGGGCTTTCTGTTAAAAAATGATATAATACCGGCTCTACATTTTTACGCGCTTCTTATTGTTATCCTTAGCCGGCCACCACGTCACAACACACCATTTCTGGCAACTTCTCTGCCTCACTATGGCCGCTACCGAGATATATCGCTTCACGCAGTTTATTAAGTAGGAGTTTCATGAGCAAAGGGATACTTCAGGAAGCAAGGCATATTTTGCACTTAGCTTACCCGATTATTATTACCCAACTGGCAGCTTCTGGTATGGGGCTAACCGATACAATCATGGCAGGCCAGCTAGGTGCTTTGGACCTGGCAGCTATTGCCATTGGCGCAGGCGTATGGGTACCACTGTATTTATTCGCTAAAGGCACCTACATGGCGCTGACCCCCACTGTCGCCCACTTATTTGGCGCCAAGCGTAATGATGATATAGGCACCTACGGCCAACAAGGTTTATGGATTGGCCTGGTATGTGGTCTATTACTGGCTGTTTTATTAGCGAATATCAAACCATTATTGCATTGGCTTGACGTTGATCCTGACATCATTCCACTCTCTAGCCAATACTTAACAGCACTCGCTTTTGGTATGCCTGCTTTGAGTTTATTTAATGTATTTACCAGTTACTGTGAGGGTGTAGGAAAAACTAAACCCGGCATGACATTCATGCTAATTGGTTTAATGTTAAATATTCCAGCCAACTATATTTTTATGTACGGTAAATTTGGTTTTCCTGCCATGGGTGCTGTTGGCTGTGGCTGGGCTACCGCAACAGTGGCAGCGACAATGATGGTGCTAATTGCTATCTATACCCACTTAGCTCCATCTCTTAAGCATTTTGGACTGTTTCGCCACTGGTCACTACCAAGGCTTGGAATGATAAAGGAATTACTAGCATTAGGCTTGCCTATGGGGATTTCAATCTTTGCCGAAGCCAGTATCTTTTCTATCGTGAGCTTACTATTAGGCCGACTGGGTGCAGAAATTGTTGCCAGCCACCAGATTGCCATCAATATTTCTTCGATTGCCTTTATGGTGCCATTTAGTATCGCTATGGCTGTGACAATTCGGATTGGCCACTGGCTAGGTGGACAGCAACCTGTTAATGCCAAAAAAGCTGGGCAGCTGGGTATTATGCTGGCCTTAGGTTATGCCGTTTTTTCCGCAAGCTGTATGTTGGCATTCCCTCATTTTCTCGCAGAGGTTTATACCAGTGACTCTACGGTTATTGAGCTTACTGTTGGCTTGTTATGGTATGCCGCGGTGTTCCAGTTTTCTGATGGCTTGCAGGTTGCAGCCAATGGCATTCTGCGCGGTTACAAAGACACCAAAATCCCTATGATGGTCGTCATCATTGCTTATTGGGGTATTGGCTTACCAATAGGTTATCTGTTTGGCTTAACTGACTTTATCACCCCCGCTATGGGTCCGGCAGGCTTTTGGATCGGTTTAGTCAGCGGGCTGACGGCTGCTGCTATCTTACTGCTTGCCCGAGTCGTTTATATTAGCCAACAGCACATAACGTCTGCGGCTCCTGCCGCCGCGGCCAACCAGGTGAGTTAGTGACCGTAAAACAATGGTGTTACCAGTCAATATTGCTTTGCCTGATATTAATAGGCAGCCTGCCATTGGCAGGTTGCCAGAGTGACTCACCTGCAGCAAAACTCGATGACTATTTAGAGCGCTTGGCGCGCAGTCTAGAACAAGCAACACCAACGACTGACATTGATTGGACATTATGGCAATATCCCAGCCGAACAGCACGCTGGGTAGAGCCTGAAGCAATTCGGCTAAATTTTCTTGCCATCCTTTCGATCAAACACTGCCACACTCTCACTCAGCGAATTGCTGAACGAAATAGTGCATTGGGCAAAGTGATGCCCATTACCCAACAAGCTATTTATGAGCGACAATTACTCCCTGAACTTTCCGCCTGTCTCCACCATCCAGAGACCACGTCCGCTGAACTGCAAGAAAATCTCCAGCAATGGATTCACGCTAAACAGGCACAACTACCGTTGACGTATTGGAATGCGCTTTATAGTTCTAGTGAAATGCAGCATCATTTCAGCCTGGCAACCCCTCCTCTGTCTGCCCATCCCCCCAGCCTAACCCCCACGCTGGAGGCTCTTAATTTCCTAATCACTTTTAGCCAGCAACGCGACACGCCTATAAATGACTTAAAAATACTGACATTAACACTCAACCAACATCTGCAAAAACTCCAACAACGCGCCACAGGTGGTGAACTGATACGCGCAAGTATGTTAGCCAATACCATGTTAAAAGCAGCGAATCGGTTAATGGCAAAGGTGGATGCTCAGCAGATATGTCCACAACGCCGCCCTACTCCCCAATCACGCATACTCAGCCAAGTATTACAAAAATATTATTTACAACAGATTCAGCCCTATCTCGCTCAGCTTAATCAGCAACTTGTGCAATGGCAAACAACCCATCAGCATTTACTGAGTACTTTACCCAGCGAGCAAATCCCTCCTGCCATGAAGCAGTTTTTCGCCAAGACCATTGCCGAAAATTCTGGACTCCATGCCATGCTTAAACAGCAAACCACACGACATATTGCGTACTGGAAACAAATTCTCGAGCAATGTGCTATTCCTGTCAGCGCCCTTCAAACAGACCCAATATAACCTTAATGACTATCCAGATTTGCGTTGCTAAAAACCCACTAACTATACTAGTAAGTGAAGTCACTTTTTTGTGGTGCCCGTTTACCTGGCTATAACAACAATAATTAGGCACCACGAACTGAGAGGGGTTAGCTATGAGTAACGTGCACGCTCGTAAGCGCACAGATAATGTCATTGACATGTTCACACGGAAGCCCATCTCACCGGAAGAGTCTAAACGCATTATTCGCCTGTCCCCCGAGCTTGATGGCTTGGAAATGCTGTACAGCAATGATGCAAATCCCAACAAACTGTTTAGTATGAAAATCCTATGCTGGGCCTTACGTACTAACGGTGAAGTGGTAGCTTTAGTGCCTTGGCTAAATGACATTGTTGCTTGCGATGAACTACGGGATCCGTTGAATGGCCACTGGGAAGGCTACTATGATCAGGGTATTGATGAAATCTTTTATCAAGCTCCTATTCACAAAGTCGTCGAGCTGGAAACAGCAGCAGAGTACTACAAGACTGCGTTCCAAAGCCCAGATGATATCGTCCATGAAATTCCTGACAGTATTGGCACCCATGCCATTATCACGACTGACAACTTCGCCTCTTTTTCCTTAGAAGAAGTGATCAGCTGGCAATTACTCAATAACGGAATGGTTTTTGCGATGATTATTGATAAAAATAAAGTTAAATCTACGCCCGTATTAAAAGGAGACCCTTGTTTGTTTCCCGCACAGCAACATGACGGCTTTAAATATTTTTTTCATCATCGCATTGCTAATAAAATTAAAGCTAACGATCCCGATGCCATAGCCGCTTTTTCGTTATTGGTAGACCCTTAATCTTAAATTAAGGGTAATTACACATTAAATATGCTTTCCCTTTTTTATCAACAGTAAAGGGGGGAAAGCTTATTAACTATGCTTAAAAAAACGCTCCATCTATTATTTACTCACCTTCAGAACCCTTACGGATATAGTAAATATACTGGGTGTCATTTTGCTCCTGAGCAATCAGCTCGTGCTGTAAAAAAATACAAAATTTAGGAATATCACGCGTTGTGGATGGGTCCGTAGCCACTACCTGTAGTACTTCTCCTGTCTGTAACTCTCTGATTTTATTGTGAAGCAACATTACAGGCTCTGGACACATTAGGCCACAGGTATCAAGAATATGGTCAGGGTGTGGATTCATAGTGAGTACGTTTTGTCGAGTCAATAAAACACAACTTTAACAAAATCAAGCCATAGACTCTAATCGTCGTTAGTTCGCTTGGTTTGTATACGACGAGTTCAGCCAAATGCGCTGGTGATATTTGACTAATGCAAAGCGACTAGCTGCCCTAAAGCTAGTCGTGGCGTCATTGCCGAGACAATCCGAAAATCATGACCTTGTGGACCTTGAGTGGCTTTGAGCTCAACCACCGAGTCAACATAAGCGGGACTAGGAAAGTAACTTTGTATTTGTATGGGGTAGCGTGGCAGGGGTAAATAGCTCAATGCTGCCGACAGTAACCACACGGCATTGACTGTAGCACGCTGATAACCTAGGCATTTTGCCATCACATTGGATAAATGCGCTGGATGGAAATCACGAACTAACTGTGAAAACGCCTTCGCCTGAGTAGTATGTAAATACCAACGCCCCACATTATAACTGGATTCGACTGATTGTGTGGCCTGGCCCAAAAGCGCTTGCCTTTGCTCAACTACCTCTTTTGGAAAGACTTCTTTACTGCTGCTACTAAATGCCAGCTCACACTCCCAGACCAGCTGTTCCAACTGATAACCCAGTATTCTTACCCAGGGAAACTCACTATCTGAAGCGTAATAGTGAATACTAAAGTCAAAGCTATGCTGTGGGCTTAAGGCTTGGTTAACGCGCACCTGGCAAGACACAATACGTAACCAAACCGCTAACTGACTAGCATGATCACTGAGTAATAACTGCGTATGAAGCGGAAAACTCATCACTAAGGGAAAAAGTGGGGGCAGTTGGTTTTCAAAGTAACCACTCCACTCTGCTGCACGAAAAGCCTCCACCACATCCAAACCACAGCAGGTTAAGTACTCCCTTAACTGAGTGGCTGATACTGGCTGGTTGTACCAGCTCATGCCAATAACCGGTCGGGTAGGCTGCTGCCGACTGTGCCAAAGCTGCAAAGCATAATTCCAGGGGTATATTGAAGTCACGGAAGTGCTTACAGATTTAGTCATCGATCTACCTCTCCCCAATACCAACAACCTACATCACCCAACGGGTATTGGCCTATCTTCAGGATTAGCAGAAGTCATAAAAAATCGCAAAAAAAATCATCATTTTGTCATTTTTATTATTCTATGGCTGTTTTAGTCACTTACATTAACGAAGGCTTGATTAATGATCTTAGAGAAATGTACTGACTATACTGTTCTAAGCAAGCCCAAACTTCTGTATAGCGCAATCTTTGCTGCGTGCTTTTATCTAAAAAAGCAGTCTGAGTAAACCAAAGGGGTTAAATGATGATAAAGGTGATTGTGAGCCGTCAGCTTTCTGAAGGCGTTGAGCCTAACTATGAAATTCTGTTAAAAGAAGCACTTCAAACCGTTGTTATTGCATCTGGGTTTATTTCTGCTGAGTCGCTGGTTGATGTTAATGATGCAAATCATCGGCTACTCATTAGCCACTGGACAGACATCCAATCCTGGCAAAAATGGTTATACAGTGAGGCTCGTAAAAATCTGGTTGGACAAATACGGCCCATGCTTTGTTATGAAGAAGAAGTTAAGATTTATATACACAGTGAACAGCATTTAGGATTAGTGTCCGTAACACCACACCGCTAATGTTCCTTGTGTGGTGTTAAAGACATCATGATGGTCCTAAAGGACAAATTGTTAGCTTGTAAAGTACTAGTCTCGCAAAACCACGACAGTTACTTCTTCCCGGTCATGATAAAGCTGTTTTGTCACTATACGATAGTTAAAACCCGCTTCCTGGCAGGCAGCATGAAGTCGATCAAGTGCCGTGGCGACAGCCTGGTAACGCTGTTTCATTGGTAATTTTAAATTAAAAACCGCATGACGTGTCCACTCGCTGGTTAGCCAGCGAATAATCATATCCGTTACCCGAGCAGGCTTATCGACAATATCACATACCAGCCAATCAACCGGTTTAGACGGCTCAAAAGTAAAGCCATCTGCCCGTAGATGCTCTACCAAACCCGACTCCATCAGTGCTGTATCCATTGGACCATTGTCTACTGCTGTAACGCGTATATGACGACTCACGAGTTGCCAAGTCCAACCACCAGGTGCAGCCCCAAGATCAACCGCTTTCATGCCAGGCTGTAGCAATCGCTCTTCGTCTTCTTTTGAGAGCAAGCTGTGCCAAGCCTCAGCTAACTTTAATGTAGAACGGCTGGGTGCTTGGCTAGGGAACTTCAGCCGTGGAATCCCATTCAACCAACGAGCACCTTTTCCTACCAAGTTGATACCCACATAACACTGCTGACCATTTAAAAAGAACAAGTGCAAACGGGGTAACGCGGGATTTTCTTGCGCTGATAACACTTTTTTAGCTTTTAGTGCTTTACGAAGCGGCACGGTTAACTTCTTACAAAAGCGATGTAACTGCTTTCCTTCGTTGGTATCAGGATATTCCAACCATAACTCTCCGACCTGAGGCCACCCATCGACCGCATCCAGAATTGGGGTTAAGCGATCCGTTGGTGGCAGGTCATCTAAGAAAGGGCCTGCTGCCAACCACTGCCGAGTAAACACTAATGCATTCAAGCTAATTTTGGACTGCAACCAGCACGCATCTTTGCCGTCATCTCCCACACAATGAAATATGACGAACCCTTGCTGTGGTTTTGCCTGAACGTAGCCAGCAACGCCTAGCGAAGCGGTTACAGTTGAAATTTCTGCAGCACAATCTTTTTCAAAGCCAGCTCGGCAATACAACACCAGATGGGTAAAAGGTTCAGGTAAATTTAACTTCATAACACCTTACAATTATGGCTTTAACTTTTTATGGTTTAATGACCAGGGGAGCATCACCCTGTAGGTTTGCTTAAGCCCGCATTATGACAAAATCGCTGATAGCTGTTAACCAATGACGAATAGCTTGTCTTTAATAGCGTTCTACTTCATGACAAAAGTGCGCTACCCAACTAGCAGCTTGTTGCCAATACGCTTCTTTTGAAAAACCACTGCGTTTGCTAGGAACTAAGTCATGATCGGCTTCAGCTAACCAGTGAATCTTTACAGCAGGACTCAAACTGTAGTCTTGTACATGGTGCTTATTGCCCAAGGAATCACGGGTACCCTGCACAATGCACGTTGGAGTTGTAAGTGTCTGTAAATGCTCAATACGAGGTTTATCGCGCTTTCCTGCTGCATAAAATGGGTACCCTAAACAGGCTACACCACAAACATTAGCAGGCAAACTGTCATTAGACGCTAGTAGTGTTGCCATTCTCCCTCCCATTGATTTGCCCCCCAAGATTACTTTTTGCTGAGCGTGCAACCGTTGCACCATATGCTCCCAACACTCAAGAAGCTTCGGCTGCCTATCTGGAGGACGTTTTTTACCAGAGATTCGACGCTGGTCCATATAGGGAAATTCAAAACGCATAACATTTACACCAAGAGCGGCTATCGCCTCAGCAAAATACGCCATAAATGGGCTATCCATAGGTGCGCCTGCACCATGAGCAAAAACAAAACAAGGCGCGTTTTCCTGTTGAGAATAAGTCCAATACGCGGGTATTTCAGAAAACATTATGCACGTCCGATTGTTTAGCAATAGCCTTAGACTTTCATTGCCGTTATTTAAAGCCAAAATTTGGCACACCATTGCAACAGCAACAAAACATTTAGTGGAAATATTTTATTCATATTTCTGCGTTTTAAACTGTCAACAGGCGGTAATTATGGCACAATAGTCACGTCTTGATTTATGTCAATATAATACAGGTCATTCTTACCAAAAAGTGTCGCAATAGCGTCACCATATTGACATAGAATGTACTCAGCGCGTATCCTCGCGCCTCGCCGGGGGAAGTTTGAAATAATTAGCAACAACTAAAACAGTGAACCTAGTCTGACCTATATACTTATTTAGCGAGTCTATTCGCATTGTGACTTATGTTACATCAATAGCCAGAATTAACGCTGTTAAGAAAAGCTTTGTTAGCTAACGTACGTGTCACCTCTAAGAAATAAAACGGTAACCGTACACAATCTGTTGCCCATTAGATTATCAGCCGACCCTCTATACACAAAAACAACGGCTAAACTATTAGCAAAGAACAAGCAACATAATATACCTGATGAGCGCTTTGGTAGAGGTACACAAGCTGAACACATGTTTGTTCAGGTGCCTGCTTTGTAAGTCAACAATTGCCAACTTCTCTTTGAAGTCACACCAACAGCTGACTTCAGCGCATCCTATTGCCTTCACTTCACCAACCTGCCACAACTTCACCGTATTCATTCCGGAAGTCGCAACTTATGGAACCGTAACATGAGCACAGCAACCAACCACACAGAGTACAACTACAAGGTCGTCCGCCAGTTTGCCATTATGACGGTCATTTGGGGGATCGTTGGTATGGCCGTGGGTGTATTCATTGCTGCCGAGCTGGTCTTTCCAGACTTATCAGCAGGGATTCCCTGGTTAAGTTTTGGTCGATTGCGCCCCTTACATACCAATGCCGTCATCTTCGCATTTGGTGGATGCGCCTTGTTCGCGACATCCTATTATGTCGTACAGCGCACTTGTCAAGCGCCTTTGATTTCTAACGCACTAGCTGCCTTTACCTTTTGGGGCTGGCAACTGGTTATTGTCGCCGCCGCCATTACCTTGCCACTGGGCATTACCACTTCTAAAGAGTACGCGGAGCTGGAATGGCCCATCGATATCCTTATTACCGTGGTCTGGGTCTGCTATGCAATTGTCTTTTTTGGCACCATCATGAAGCGCCGAACCAAACATATTTATGTTGCTAACTGGTTTTATGGTGCATTCATTGTCACGATTGCCCTGCTCCATATTGTGAATAATATGGAAATTCCTGTGACCCTGTGGAAATCATACTCTGTCTATGCTGGTGCCCAAGATGCCATGATTCAATGGTGGTATGGCCACAACGCGGTAGGCTTTTTCCTGACTGCAGGCTTCCTGGGCATGATGTATTACTTTGTGCCTAAGCAAGCAGGTCGCCCTGTTTACTCTTATCGCCTATCTATTGTTCACTTCTGGGCATTGATCGCTATTTACATCTGGGCTGGCCCTCACCACTTACACTACACTGCCCTGCCTGACTGGGCACAAACCCTGGGCATGATCATGTCACTTATCCTGCTAGCACCCTCTTGGGGCGGCATGATTAACGGCATGATGACACTCTCTGGCGCATGGCATAAGCTGCAGACTGATCCTATTCTTCGCTTTTTAGTGGTCTCGCTTTCCTTCTACGGCATGTCAACGTTCGAAGGTCCGATGATGTCCATAAAGACGGTTAACGCACTATCCCACTACACCGACTGGACCATTGGGCACGTGCACTCAGGCGCGCTAGGCTGGGTTGCCATGATTTCAATTGGTGCTGTGTATCACCTTATCCCACGTCTATTTGGTAAGGAAAAAATGTACAGCACAGACCTTATTAATGTTCACTTCTGGTTAGCTACGATTGGCACCGTATTGTACATCGCCTCAATGTGGGTTAACGGTATTATGCAAGGCCTCATGTGGCGTGCTGTGCATAAAGACGGCACATTGATGTATAGCTTCGTTGAGTCTGTTGAGGCCAGTGAATTTGGTTACATTGTCAGAACAATAGGTGGACTCTTCTTCCTGGCTGGCATGTTCTTTATGGCTTACAACACCTGGCGCACCGTGAGTGAGTCTGATCCAGAACAAGTTCGTGCTGCAGCACAAATGGCTTAAGGGAGCAGTACACCAATGAAAAACCATGACATTGTTGAAAAAAATGTTGGCCTGATGGTGATTTTAATCATAGTTGCCATTAGCTTTGGTGGCCTGGTTGAGATCGTTCCACTGTTCTTTGATAAGGCTTTGACAGAAAACAAAATGGCCTATGAGCAAAAGCTCACTGATGGTAAACAAGAGGTCGTTCAGCTCGCCGTCAAGCCTTATTCAGCATTGCAGCTTGAAGGTCGTGATATTTATATTCGTGAAGGCTGCGTAGGCTGTCATTCACAAATGATTCGTCCATTCCGTGCCGAAACAGAGCGTTATGGGCATTACTCACTAGGGGCTGAAAGTGTTTATGACCATCCATTCTTATGGGGCTCTAAGCGCACAGGGCCTGACTTGGCTCGGGTCGGTGGCCGCTACTCTGATGAATGGCACCGGGCTCATTTAATCAACCCTAGGGATGTTGTTCCTGAGTCCGTTATGCCTGCTTATCCTTTCCTCGCGGAGAACGTGCTAGATGGCAAACACACTGCTGCTAAAATGGAAGCGCTGCGTAAAGTGGGGGTTCCCTATGCTGATGATGAAATCAGCTCAGCGGCGGCTAACGTTGCAGGAAAAACAGAGCTTGATGCCCTGGTAGCCTATCTTCAGGTCCTGGGCACTTATGTACCAAGGGGCATACGTGGTGTAAAACCCGCTTCAGCACTCCCTACTGAAGAGGTAGCTGAGTAATGATAGATATCAATACACTACGCGGTTTGGCAACCGTATTTGCCATGATCGCTTTTTTAGCGGTGTGCTTTTGGGCTTATAGCAGTAAGCGAAAAAAACAATTTGATGAAGCCGCCAATTTACCCTTTGCGGATGAATTAGCTAGCCCAAATTCTGCCAACCAGGAGCTAAAACATCATGAGTAATTTCTGGACTGGGTGGGTTTTTGTGCTCACCCTGACTTGCCTAGGACTAATTGTTTGGTTGTTGTTTGCTACGCGCCGCAGACAGCGCCCCACCCTCACTGAACAAACGATGGGACACAGCTTTGATGGGATTGAAGAGTATGACAATCCTCTACCTCAGTGGTGGTTTTATTTATTTGTAGCCACTATTGTGTTTGGTGCTGCCTATCTGGTGCTTTACCCAGGCATTCTTCCTGGCAAGTTCAATGGTATCCTTGGTTTGGTCGCCAAAGAGCAATATCCTGAAGGCTGGTCGTCAACCATGCAGTATAAAAATGAAGTCAAACGTATTGACGAGCAGTATGGCCCTATATTTGACCAGTACACCAGCACACCTATCCCAGAGCTCGCTCAAAATGAAGCTGCTGTCACTATTGGAAGACGTATCTTTGCCAACAACTGTGCGATTTGTCATGGCTCTGCGGCGCAAGGTCGTTTCGGCTTCCCCAACTTAAGTGATAATGACTGGTTGTTTGGCAGTGACGCAGATGCCATTAAAAAATCTTTGCTTGAAGGTCGGCGTGGGCAAATGCCTGCCTGGGGCCAGTTTATGTCTAATCAGGAAGTGACGAATGTTTCACTTTACGTACGCGCCCTAAGCGGAATCGACACTAAAGCAAGTGAGGATCAGCTAGCTAAAGGTAAAGAAAGTTATATAGGTAAGTGCGCTGCATGTCATGGTGTTGAGGGTCGTGGCAGCTACCTAAATGCCAACATCAGCAATGATATTGGCGCCCCCAATTTGACAGATGACATTTGGTTGTATGGTAGTGCCCAGCATCAAGTTGAGTACACCATTCGCAATGGCCGAAATGGAGCCATGCCTGCATGGAAAGATGTACTGGGTGAAAACCGAGTGCACCTAGTAGCCACTTACGTTTACAGCTTGGGCCAAAAAGCTAAAGAAGCTGAAAGTACTACACCCACACAAGCTAAGTAAGAAAGCCTCCTCCTCAGCTGTCTGTTCAATTTCTAAGATTGTCAGACAGCTTGGCCAAATCATAGTGTCTGGTCCAAACCATCCTATATCACGTTGTTTCTTAGCAGGCTCAAGGATATGTCGCAAGATAATGTAAAAGACCGTGAAGCACCTGAAATGATCGAGGTGGTTGATCTTTATCAGAAAAAAGACAAGATCTACCCACGTGCGTTCAAAGGTGTTTTTCGAAATTATCGCATCATCGGTGGCACGCTATTATTCCTCCTTTACTTTGGTGCGGCCTGGCTAAGCTGGGGAGATCGACAAGCCATTCTGTTTGACTTGCCAGAACGGAAATTTCATATTCTTGGAATGACCTTTTGGCCACAGGATTTTATGCTGCTGTCGTGGCTGCTTATTATTTGTGCCTTTGGCCTGTTTTTCATCACAGTGTGGGCTGGTCGGGTTTGGTGTGGATATGCTTGTCCACAAAGTGTTTTTACCTGGGTATTTATGTGGGTTGAGCGAGTCACTGAAGGTGATCGCAATAGGCGCATAAAACTTGATAAAGCGCCCTTTACCAGCCAGAAATTTTTGAAAAAGTCTGCCAAGCATATCCTTTGGCTTCTTATTGCCTTAGCGACAGGCTTTACCTTTGTTGGCTACTTTTCACCCATTCGTGAATTGATCCCTGCTTTTTTTTATGGCGAAGCCAGTGGCTGGGCTTATTTCTGGATTGCCTTTTTTACCCTGGCAACCTACGGCAATGCAGGCTGGATGCGCGAGCAAGTCTGTATCTATATGTGCCCCTACGCTCGCTTCCAAAGCGTCATGTTCGACAGCAATACGTTGATCGTTTCCTACAGCCCACAGCGAGGTGAAAAAAGAGGTCCGCGTAAAAAAGGTGCTGATTACCAACAAAAAGGTTTAGGTGACTGTATCGACTGCCAGATGTGCGTACAAGTCTGTCCTACAGGCATTGATATTCGTGATGGCCTACAGTACGAGTGTATTGGTTGTGCAGCCTGTATTGATGCTTGCGATAACATTATGGAGCGCATGGATTACCCCAAAGGACTCATTAGCTATACCACCCAAAATACGTTAGCAGGAGAAAAATCAACCCTATTTCGTCCCAGATTAATTGGCTATTTAGTTGCCTTGCTTGTCATAATTGGCATGTTTAGTTATACCGTTACTGACCGTATACCGGTTGGACTTGAAGTCATCCGCGACCGAAGCACTTTATACAACACTACCTCAGATGGTTATATTGAAAATCTATACACTGTCAAAGTGGCCAATATGGACAATCAATCCCATCAATTTGTGTTAAATATTGAGGGTTTAAATAGTCCAGTTATTGAACCCAAACAAAACATGCTTATTGAAAGTGGTTTAGTTGCAGAGCTCACTATCCGCGTCAAAGTTAAAGCTGATGCGATAGAGCGACCCAACAGTTCATTTGTTTTTTCTGTTCAGGCAAAGGATGATGAAACAGTCAGAACTACGCAAGAAAGTCGCTTTATCGCTCCCAATTCGCAGTAAAGAGTAACCCCATGGCACAAAATCAATCGCTCTCTCCTGAAGATAAAAAGCATAGCCGTTTTTGGCTAGGCTTTTTATTGGCTATTCCTCTGCTGGCCATCGTTTTGGGTAGCTCCTATATTGTTATTGCCGTTAAACATGCGGACTCGCTGGTAGTCGATGACTACTACAAAGAAGGCCTGGCCATCGAAAAAGAGCTTGAACGAGATCGCCATGCCCAAGCGCTGGGACTCACCGCAACAGTGAGCTTGGATAACAGCCGGAAACGGGTAAGCGTCACTTTATCCCCTGCCAAGACCAATGCACCACGAGCTTTAACCTTAAGCTTCATTTCTCCAACTTTACCGGATGAAGATATTACGCTTCCCGTACAGCTCAACCCGGATAATGAGTATGAAGGCTTTTTACCGCATGAGGTAAAAGGTAAGCGCTATATTCATTTGGAAACGCCTAAAGCACTAGATATACAGGAGCAACGAGAAGGCTGGCGTTTAATTGGTAGCAGTTATATTGATACCCCCTCGATCACTGTTGCGCTTCAGCCTGCCACTATGAAAACGGCAAGCGATTAAGTTATCAGGTGTAGTATGGCGGACCCAATACCATCTCAATTAGCATGCTTCCACTGTGGTACACCTATTTCTGGAACACCACCCTACTCAGCTGAAATTGATGGCGAAAAACAACCGATGTGTTGTCCTGGCTGCCAGTTTGTTGCAGAGGCTATAGCGGGTGAAGGACTTGCTCATTATTACCAATATCGTACACAGCAAGCGCTAAAACCAGATCAAAAAAAGTCCCTAGTCAACGATTACACTGTCTATGATCGTCAAGCGCTTCAAACACAGCTCGTTAAGCAGCTGGCTGACGGTCAATACCATGTGAGTCTAAGCATAGAAGGAATCACTTGTGCTGCATGCATCTGGCTATTGGAAAAACACTTAAGTCAACTGCAAGGGGTTGTACAGGCTTCGGTTAACCTAACGACACATCGTGCCTTTATCCAATACCAGCCAGAACAGCTGAAATTAAGCGAAATCATGCAGCATATCGCTTATATTGGCTACCTACCACACCCTTTTTCTATGGATAAGCAGCAACAGCTTGCCCAGCAGGAATACCGTAAATCTATTCGCCGTTTAGCTATTGCGGGAATCGGTACAATGCAGGTCATGATGTATGCTATTGCACTTTATGCTGGTGCTTTGCAAGGAATGGAAGACAGCTACCGTGATTTTATTCGTTGGGTTAGCTTTCTATTAGCAACACCTGTCGTATTTTACGCTGCACAACCCTTTTTTAAAGCTGCCTGGCGAGATGTCAAAGCACGTCACTTAAGCATGGATTTCCCTGTAGCGACAGCTATTGGTGCAGCCTATACAGCCAGTACCTGGGCTATGCTCACAGGTACTGGTGAAGTGTATTTTGACTCTGTTTGTATGTTCACTTTCTTTTTATTAGTCAGTCGTTTTCTGGAAATGCGTGCACGGCATCATACAACACAGCATGGCTCAGGACTCTTAAAGCTTTTACCAGACAAAGCGACACGTGTTGATAGTGGTCAGGAACAGACCATAGCAGCAATAGAGGTTGAAAAAGGTTACACCTTGCGTATTAAGCCTGGCGAGCCGATCCCTGCAGATGGTGTTATCACCCAGGGAAGAACCACTTGTAATGAAGTCATGCTGACCGGCGAGTACTTGCCAGTTACAAAGCAAGTAAATGATACCGTGTTAGCAGGTACTCTCAATGTCGAGCACGCCATTGATATTCAAGTAACAGCAACCGGACAAACAACTCGACTGGCTCATATAGTTTCTTTACTGGAGCAAGCTCAACAGCAAAAACCACTGATTGCACAACTCGCTGACCGAGTGGCTAGCCATTTTGTGAGCGCAGTGATACTTATCGCGATAGGCGTGTACAGCTACTGGTCACAGCATACTCCTGATGATGCCTTTTGGATTACACTCGCGGTCCTGGTGGTTACCTGCCCTTGTGCACTTTCACTCGCCACCCCAACTGCACTCACTGCAGCTACCGGAAAGCTCTACCAGCAAGGGATATTAATTACTGGCAGCCGCGTCTTAGAGTCACTGACTCATGTGAACCATATTGTTTTTGATAAGACAGGTACGCTTACCGAAGGCAGGCTTACTCTGGAGCAAGTTATTCCCACAAGTAAGACATTGTCGGCAGACGCAATCCTGGATTATGTTGCTGCGCTTGAGGCCCACTCTGAACACCCAATCGCTAAAACGTTTGCAGAACGAACAACTCCGATTCGTGCACAAAATGTCACAAATCATCCAGGGTATGGTATTGAAGGCAGTATCGCTTACCCTCTAACAAATATGCATAGTAAGCGCATCGAATCACAAGCAGAACAGCGATACCGGGTTGGTAAACCTGCATTCATTTGCTCATGGCTAAACATTCCCTTACTTGAGCCTCCAGAACCAACAGGACAATGGCTTCTCTTTGCCAGTAGAAAAGAAGTGTTAGGCTGGATAAAGCTGGCAGATACCCTCCGGCCAGATAGCGCCCACACCATTAGTGGTTTACATCAGCAAAACATGCAACTTAGCTTGCTTAGTGGCGATCAATCACTTGTCGTTAAGCGTGTTGCAGAATCCCTGTCAATATCATCCTGGCAAGCTAATATGACGCCAGAAGATAAGCTTGCCCAACTAAAAACTCTGCAAAAACAGGGTGAAAATGTATTAATGGTCGGCGATGGAATCAACGACGTCCCCGTTCTTGCAGCTGCAAACGTATCAGCGTCATTGGGGTGTGGTAGTGATTTAGCCAAAAATACCTCTGATATTGTCCTGCTAAACAACCAGTTAAGCAGTCTCCTCACGGTATTTGATACTGCCAAACAAACCCGTAATACTATTCGAGCCAATTTAATCTGGGCACTGAGTTATAATATTGTCGCTTTACCTTTAGCCGCTTGTGGTATTATCCAGCCCTGGATGGCCGCCATTGGTATGGCAAGCAGCTCACTGCTTGTTGTCGCAAATGCTTTACGTTTGACGCGAACAACCAGCTCTCTGAACGTCAGCACTGCTCAAGCTCAACCATCTCAAATACCACCTTTGGAGACTGTCCCCTGATAAGAGAACAAGTGTATTTATGGACATTATCTATTTACTTATGCCTCTCGCACTCATTTTTGTAGCTGTTGCTGTGTGGGCGTTTTTCTGGGCAGTTGATGATGGACAATATGATGACTTAGAAAGCCCAAGCCATAGCATCCTTTTTGATCAAGAACCTTCTGCTCAAAAAACCACAACATCAATATCAACATCAGAAAACAAAGCGAATGATTGACGCTAGTAGTTTCACCACAGCCTTCCTGCTAGGGGTATTTGGCGCAGGTCACTGCCTAGGCATGTGTGGTGGTTTAATGGGAGCACTTGCACTATCAACTCCCTCAGGAAGCTCTTCAAGCATTTATCTTGCACTTTTTAACTTAGGCCGAATTATCAGCTATGCCCTGGCCGGTTTATTACTTGGCTCATTGGGCTGGGCTATTCAGTCGCTAGGGCTGGGTACAGGCCTACGCACTGTAGCCGGACTGTTATTAGTTGCAATGGGGCTATACCTGGCAAACTGGTGGCGTGGATTAACCTATTTGGAAAAAGCTGGTGGACGTCTTTGGCAGAAGATTAAACCTCTCACTCAAAAATTCATGCCTCTTAAATCATTCAAACACGCGTTTGTTTTGGGTGGACTTTGGGGATGGTTGCCCTGTGGACTGGTGTATAGTTCACTAACCTGGGCTGCTGCCAGTGGCAGTGCCTGGAACGCTGCTACCTTAATGATGGCCTTTGGACTAGGTACACTTCCTGTCATGATAGCCTCAGGTTTATTTGCTCAACAGCTTCATCGTTTGCTCGATAGCCATGGTGTTCGCCAGCTATTGGGTATTTCTGTTATTCTTTTTGGTTGCTGGACTATACCCGGCCCTCACCAAGCTTGGCTTATGTCAATTACTCAATCATTATTACCAAATAATGACACCCCCATTACACATCATATGTCGCATTAGTTGTTTTAACTGGCACCTAGCTAGATTGCGCTTGATGCACATCAAGACAAACCACACCAAACGTACCTAAACTGACCTCCTGAATATGATTAGGAGAGGCAGCTTTAATTATGGTGCAAGCGCTTGAGTGGGACAGTCAATTGATTCACCGCTATGCAGTAAACGGTCCAAGGTATACTTCGTACCCTACTGCCGTTGAATTTACTGCACCATTCTCTGAGGTTGACTATTTGAATGCTGCAAAGCAAAGCAAGCAGCTAAATACACCTCTTTCACTTTATTTTCATATACCTTTTTGCGCTAATATTTGTTACTACTGCGCTTGTAATAAAGTTGTTACAAAGCAACGTTCTCAGGCTGTCAGTTACATTAAAAACCTGATTCGCGAAATGCATTTTCATGCAGAATATTTTGGTCAACGAGAAGTAACACAATTACACTGGGGAGGAGGAACACCTACCTACTTAAGCTTAGAACTTATGCAACAGTTAATGGAAAAAACAAACGATTATTTCCAACTTGTTGATGATGCGAGTGCTGATTACTCAATAGAAATAGATCCAAGAGAAGCTGACTGGGCAACGATGGGCCACTTGCGTCAGTTAGGCTTCAATCGAATTAGCCTGGGAATTCAGGATTTTAACCCTGTCGTGCAACAGGCAGTAAACAGAGTTCAAACCGAAGAAGAAACATTAGCAGTTATTGATGCTGCCCGTACATTAAGTTTCAAGTCAGTGAACGTAGACTTGATATATGGGTTACCTCATCAAAGCACTCAAAGCTTTTTGACAAGCTTAGATAAGGTCCTTGAACTGGCACCTAATCGTCTCTCAATCTTCAATTATGCACACCTCCCTGAGCGATTTAAACCACAACGTCGTATCAGTGAAAAAGACCTACCCTCACCAGCTGAAAAGCTTTCCATTCTGAAGCACACCATTGAGCACCTTATCGATGCTGGTTATGTGTATATCGGGATGGATCACTTTGCACTGCCTGATGATGAGCTGACAGAAGCTAAAGTCACAGGGCAACTGCACCGCAATTTTCAAGGCTATACGACGCATAAAGCGTGTGACTTACTTGGTTTAGGCTGCTCTGCAATAAGCCAGGTTGGTGATACTTACTGGCAAAACCACAGTAAGCTAGATAACTACAGCCAACAGGTCAATCAAAACACCTTTCCATTTCAGCGAGGCTTTGTTTTATCTACAGAAGACTCACTGCGAAGAGAGGTCATCAGTCAGCTGATTTGTCACTTTGAGCTAAACACTCAGCAAATTGAGCAGCAGTTTGGGATTGATTTTAACCGGCATTTTGCTTATGAGCTAGACGCTTTACAACTGATGGCAGAAGATGGCTTGCTGACTATTAGTGAGGATAATCTTACTGTTAACCCCAAAGGCCAACTATTAATTCGCAATATATGTATGGTATTTGACCAATACTTAACCAGAAATAATGAAACAACACGCTTTTCAAAAGTAATATGAACGCATCTTAGTAATTCCCGTTGGAGTTTTTAGTAGTTTCCCCTACAATAGCCTCTAATCAGATACTAGCATTAAACATATATGACGACGGAAGTTGATTAGAGGCCCTCACAGCATGACGTCGAAACCTACTGTAAAACACTTAAATCAGGTGGCCTGTAAAGACTGTGCCCTGCAGCCTCTTTGCCTGCCTATTGCTTTAAACACTGAAGATATTGATTTACTTGATAAAATTATCAAGCGGGGACGCCCTTTGCGCAAGGGAGAACACCTGTTTCTTGAAGGAGATAAGTTTGCTTCCATTTATGCTGTTCGCTCTGGCGCCCTAAAAACCTATACCTCTACTAATGACGGTGATGAGCAAATCACAGGCTTTCATTTGCCTAGTGAGTTAGTGGGAATGAGTGGCGTTGACAGTGATGCCTACCCCGTTTCTGCTCAGGCTATTGAAACTACGACTGTTTGCGAAATTCCATTTGATCGTTTAGATGAGCTTGCGGAATCTTTGCCTGAATTACGCCGCCAATTAATGCGCATCATGAGTAAAGAGATTCGTGAAGATCAACAAATGATGCTGTTGTTAAGCAAAAAAAATGCTGATGAGCGTATTGCTACTTTTTTAGTCAATCTGGCAACACGGTTTAGACGTCGTGGGTACTCCTCTCAGTCCTTTCGACTTCCCATGTCCCGCAATGAAATGGGTAACTACCTAGGGCTTGCTGTTGAAACAGTCAGTCGCGTTTTCACCCGCTTCCAAAAAAATGGCTTAATTGTCGCTAACGGTAAAGAAGTCAAAGTTGTTGATCCTATCAACTTATGCTCTTTAGCAGGGGGAAAGCCTGTTGAAGTTAAAAAAAATGGCAGCACTGACACCTAACAATAAGTAACCCGCTCCTCATGATTTTTGACGAATATTACATTAAGTCACTGATTCGTAGTGTACATGACTGGCCTGCGCCTGGAGTTATCTTTCGTGATATCACTCCTCTTTTCCAGTCACCTAAAGCACAACGAATGGTCATCGATAGCTTGATACAACGCTATGTTGACACAGAAATAACCCATATTGCTGCCCTTGATGCGCGTGGTTTTTTGCCAGGAGCGGTTATCGCCTATGCATTGAACAAACCACTCGTATTGCTTCGTAAACAAGGTAAACTTCCTGCAGAAACAGAAACTGAAACTTATGACCTAGAGTATGGACAAGCTACCATTGAGGTGCAGCGCGGAGCTTTGGATCCAGGCAACTCTGTCTTGCTTATTGATGATTTAATTGCAACAGGTGGAACTCTACTCGCTGCCGCTACATTAATCAGGCGTTTAGGTGCTCACGTATATGAAGCCGCAGCGATTATCGATTTACCTGACTTAGGTGGCAGCACAAAGTTGCAAGATGCCAATATTCCAACGTTTACACTCTGCGCATTTTAAATTTTAGCCGCCCCCTATCTCAACCCAAAGTCGACCCTGCCAGGCAAATAGCCTGGTAGGTAGCTGTTTTCCAGCCTTTTAATAAGCAAAACAGTCATCGTATCATTTGGCAAATTAGCTCCACATCATCCAAATCTTCACCTTTCCGTCATACTTTTGTCTTTAAAAAAACATACTTGTTTGAATAATTGACACCATCATCCAAAGAGGTCATGGCTAAAATAATGCTGTTTGATTTACAGGAGTAAATTCAATGGCTAGTTTTGCTATGCACATGAGCAAAAATCGTAAACTCAATACGTTACAGTGACTTTTTTAAAAAATAGGCTAGGTTAATGGGAAAGGTAATTATAAAAACAAGTTATTACTTTCCATAAACAGCCCTATCTGTAGATTGGTCAATATTATGCATGGCTTCCCATATAGATTTTGGGCTGCGATAAGAGAGTGAGACCATGGGAATCTGTCCAGATGAACTTCGCCACTATGTTATTAAACCCACATTAGACTATATCGATATGTGGTCCCCTTTTGCCGAAAACCTGTTGTTGGGCACCGCGGCTCAAGAAAGTGGTTTAGGCTTCTACTTAAAGCGTCATAAGCAACGTTCATTAGGCATCTACTGTATTACACCAATGATGCATAAAAATATTTGGGACCGGTACTTAGTTAAGCACTCTGACTTAGCGAGTAAAATTCGTGGATTGGCCAGCCAGCACGAGTTTCTTGCTAATCCTCATGCCGAACTTGCCACAAATTTGTCCTATGCCACGGCAATAGCTTGGTTAATATATAAACGAAACCAAAATTTTATTGAGTCTGAGCCCAGTAACATTTATATGCTAGCCAAATGCTGGCGACGTTTTTATCATGTTAGACCCCAAGCCCATCTAGAGTCGTTTATACAGCATTATCAGACTTTAATTTTAAATAACAGCGAAGCAGCATAACAGCTATCACGGGGACTGATCCATGCATATTTTAATTGCACCGGATTCATTTAAAGGATCGCTGACAGCCTTAGAAATATGTCAAACATGTACCTCTGCAATTCTCTCAATAGCGCCTAATACTCAAATTACTTCATTTCCCCTTGCAGACGGTGGTGAAGGGACTGTTGATGCCTTTTTACATAATGCTGGAGGACAAAAAATCAACCTGACAGTGACAGGTCCATTAAATAAACCTATTGATGCCTTTTACGGTATTTTGGCTGACAATAAAACAGCTATTATTGAAATGGCAAGCTGCGCAGGACTACCTCTTCTTACCCCAGAACAACAAAACCCACTTTATACCACAACTAAAGGTGTTGGCGAGCTTATACTCAATGCGCTCGATAGGCAGTGTAATAAAGTCATATTAGGGCTGGGGGGAAGCGCAACCCATGATGGCGGTGCAGGTGCTTTAAGTGCTTTAGGTTATGAGTTTCTTGATGAGCAGCAGCAGCCTATTCCAGCCGGGGCCGAAGGCTTACTTAAGCTATGCTCTATTAACACAGCCAACTTAGACCCTAGAGTTGAAAACACAGAGTTTATCATTGCGAGTGATGTAAAAAATCCTCTTTTGGGAGAGCATGGTGCAGCCAGTGTATTTGGGCCTCAAAAAGGCGCAACCCCTGAAATGATTCCGACTCTGGATCTTGCGGTCAACAACCTTATTCAACTACTCGCCCAGCACTTTGATATACCCGCTGCTGAGATCATTCAACAGCCAGGAGCTGGCGCAGCAGGAGGAATGGGAGCAGGCTTACTGACCAGTTTGCCCAACGCATCAATTCATTCAGGCTTCGAAGTCATCGCACAATACTTAAGCTTAACCGATTTATTTAAACATGGTGAGCTTGACTTAGTGATCACTGCAGAAGGACAGATCAACCAGCAGACCTCTCAAGGGAAGCTTCCTGTAGGCGTAGCCAAACTTGCCAGTCAGTACAATATCCCCGTCATTGCCCTCGTCGGTAGTATTGGTAAAGGTGCTGAGCTTACACATGAACAAGGTATCACCAGTATTTTTAGTATTATTAACCAACCTATGCCTCTTGAGCATGCTGTCACGCATGCTGATGAACTTCTTCACCAAACCATGCGTGAAATTTTCCGACTAGTGCGAGCTTTTCATACCGAAAAAGCTTCTGGTCAAAAGGGCTGATAACTTTTTTAAAAAGTAAAAGTTAAAGATGGGTTGCAAACTCAACGTTCTTTATAACTAGCGATTCATCGCTTGCTGTTGGTCCGCACAACGAATACAGCGCGCAGTATAAGGCATGATTTCCAGCCGGGCCTCAGGAATAGCTTGGCCACAGTGCTCACAGGTGCCATATTCATCCTCATCTATGCGCTGTATTGCCTGCTTGACTTGGCGAAGCTCTTGCACAGCCTCATGCCCCAGTGCCTCCATAACTTCATCATTCTCACGCTCTTGAGCCTGTTCAGACCAGTCTTTATTCGCACTTTGTTGCATGTTTTGTTTAATCCGCTCAATGCGCTGTGTTAGCTCATTTTCTCGCGTTTTCAACCGCTGCTTTAGTGAGTGATAATCCATTGACTTTCTCCTTAAAGTCTCCTGCTTACCTTCAAAGCTAGAAAAGAAGTGTATTAGCCAGCTATCACGTAAAGCTTGTAGGGCTACTTATCAGCTTAAAAGGGTTTCTGTATAATGTACGGCTATTTGTCAGCTTGGAAGTAATGTAAACACCATGACACACCTGCCCCCCCATCAGCAAATCAATATAAACAAACTACAAAAACGTCTGCGACGCGAAGTCGGACGCGCTATCGCTGATTTCAATATGATTGAAGATGGTGATGTAATTATGTGTTGCCTGTCTGGGGGTAAAGACAGTTATACCATGCTTGATATCTTACTCAACCTGCAAAAATATGCACCTGTTGGGTTTGATCTCATTGCCGTTAATCTTGACCAAAAACAACCAGGCTTTCCTGAGCACATTCTGCCCGATTACCTGAAAAGCTTAGGGATAAACTACCGAGTTGTAGAAGAAGACACTTACAGCATTGTCAAAGAAAAAGTGCCCGAGGGGAAAACGACCTGTGCACTTTGCTCCCGTTTACGCCGCGGCATTTTATACCGAACGGCAAAAGAGGTGGGAGCGACCAAAATAGCTTTAGGTCATCATCGTGATGATATCCTAGAGACCATGCTATTAAACATGTTTTATGGTGGAAAATTAAAAGGCATGCCTCCCAAGCTAGTCAGTGATGATGGTCAGCATATGGTCATTCGCCCCCTAGCTTACTGCCGAGAAAAAGACATTGAAAAATACTCATCTGCAATGAACTTTCCTATTATCCCTTGTAACCTCTGTGGCTCTCAGGAAAACCTACAGCGTAAAAATATAAAAGCGATGTTAAGACAGTGGGATAAGCAATTCCCTGGAAGAATTGAAAGCATGTTCAGTGCTTTACAAAGCGTCGTACCTTCTCACCTGGCAGACACAAACTTGTATCCCTTTAAGCATATCAACGCAGATGGTACACCTCGTGAAGACGGTGATCAGGCATTTGATCGCCCCCAAATGAATCCTTTTCACCAAAGCAAATCAGACAGTAATGATACTGCTGTAGAAACCGTGAAGTTCATTCATCCCAATTAAGGCATCAGCCACTGTTTATAGTCATGGCAGTTTAATGGTGTTCATTAAGCTGCCAGTCATACTGATAGCTTATATCACCTTGGTACTGTCTTAATTGAGTGCCTAAGCCTTTTTCAGCGTAACGTATTAGATGAGCAATAATTTTTGCCTCGCTGCGACCGAAATCATCGTTATACCAATCATATATCTTTGATAAAACTAGCTCCTCACGTTGCCAGCTGACGCCTTTAGGCTGATTGATAAAGCGCTTTGCTGCCGCTTCCAGCTGCGGTTCAATAAGCTTCGCTGTTAGCGCTTTAGGTTGTAAATCCGGACAACCTATGCTGGCACAATTCACCACATAGTGAATACGTGGATCTTTCCAAATGGGCCTTAAAATTCGATGCTCAATATCGTTGAGTGTAAGGGATTGATTAGTAATGGTCACAATAGGGTCATCCCAGGGACCAAAGCTAAAAAAACCTTCACCTAGCTTGGTTATTGAAGTAACAGGGTAGTGCTTCAGCACTAGCTGGACTGTTAATGCATTATACAAATTAACCCAGTAAGCAAACTGCTCATTAAGGTTGTACTGCCGTGGATCTATCCGTTTAAGCTGATTAATATAGTCCGTAAGTAACAAGCTACCCTGCTTAGCTGCTGCTTTATAGTTCAGCAAATAAATATTTTTTTCTTTATCAAGCACTAAATACTGATCCAGAAAGTTCTGCCATAACTGGTGATCTATCTTGCTGCTACTTTGGGTAGCTTTATCCCAGTATGCCCAATAATCTGCTTTAGGAGCAGCATACACGATAGGTATTAGCCAAAAACTCAATAGGGTGATCAGTAAACGTATAGTAAACATAGCGTCATTTATACTCATTAGCTTATTGCAAAGCTCTTTACCCTTTGCCATCTTGTTTTTGCTTTACACCTCAGTAGAAGCTAAAGCGACTCACTCCCATAATCACTTTGACCCTTATCTTTACTGAAAAGTATTCATTTTCATAATTTACATGACCATGACAGTGTAATAACTAGAAACATTCGTATTAGCTATAGAGACTAAAAACACAGTTCATACGTTATTTCATTTTGAAAATTATCATATAACCTTCAATTTTTTCTTCTTATACTTTACTTGGCAAAAGACCATAATAAAAACAAGGAAATAATAATAAGGACCGTTGCTATCAGGCCAAACATATTGTGCTGTCGATACATCAAGGATAAGTGTATTGCATAGCCTGGTTAAGCAACACGTTCAAGGAGGAACCTTATGAGAATAATGCATGTCATTGGGTTAATTATTCACCCACAAAAAGAATGGCAAAAAATACGGCTGGAGTCGACATCAATTCCCCGTATTTATCTTACTTACATCTTTTTACTCGCCGCAATACCTATACTATGTAATTACATTGGCACCACACAGATTGGCTGGTATTTCAACCCAGATAAAGTCATTAGGTTAAGTTCAGACAATGCCGCAACAATAGCCATAATGGGCTATCTCGCATTACTTGGTGGTGTTTTTGTTGTCGGGCTGCTGATCCATCAGCTATCACAGACCTACAGTGCATCAACCTCACTGGCGCAATGTGTTGTGTTTTCTGCCTACACAGCAACCCCCTTATTTGTTTTAGGAATTGCCGGTTTATACCCAGCCATTTGGGTATACCTTATTGCCGGTATTATCGCAGCAGCCTACACCACTTACTTACTCTATGCAGGGCTGCCTATTGTTATGAATATTCCTAAGGAACAAGGGTTTTTCTTTGCCAGCTCAATCCTTTGTGTTGGCTTGGTCGCATTTGTATCACTACTCGTTATTGCCGTTTTACTATTAGCCACCGGGATTGGACCAGGCGTCAACCTATTACTATAAAAACAGGGCTAAACTAGAATGCGTTGGCTAGGGTGTATAAAAAACGATATAGTGTTATTAGTACATAATGGTCTTTACCATAACAATAACCAAGGATATAACGCGAGCCACTTAAATCACACACTATCGCTTTAAACATATGCCCTACCAAGCCATTGCCCAAAGAATTAATTCATTACTTAAGCAGGCAGAAACACACTATCAGTGTTATTTTGCTTTTCCTGAGTTTTTTTTAGATTTGCGTGGCAGTGTTGCTGGGCAAGCGAATTGGCAAACCAACACATTACGCTTTAATCCAGCACTTCTTCAGCAGCATACTGAACATTTTCTAAAGCATACCGTTGCCCATGAGGTTGCTCACTTGGTTGCCCCCAATGTTTATGGACAGAGAATTAAGCCCCATGGCAGGGAGTGGCGCTTTGTTATGGAAAGCGTTTTTGGCGTAACAGCCAGTCGCTGTCATCGTTATGATATTTCCAAAACAGGCCATTATCCTTATGTTTACTCCTGTGCTTGTGAGCGCCCACATTTTTTAAGCGCCATACGCCATAAACGATCTCTTCGAGGTACTGATTACCTTTGTCAAAAATGTCGCGCTACACTACGTTTTACGCATAAACTCAACGCAGAAAATTATGGCTAACAAACGTAGCTTAATTTTGGTCCTAGGTGATCAACTTTCATTAGACATAAGTAGCTTAAGAGATTTTGATCCCCGACATGATCAAGTTATCATGGCCGAGGTATGGGAGGAAGCTCACTATGTTTCCCATCACCAAAAAAAAATAGCATTAATTTTCTCAGCCATGCGCCACTTTGCTAACCAGTTAAAAAAGCAAAAATGGCCTGTACACTACTATCAGTACGACCCAGATAGTCCCTATCGATCATTACTTGATGTCTTAAAGAGTGCTGTAAAGCATTACTCCCCTCACCAAATACTCATAACCCACTGCGGAGAGTGGCGACTACATAATGCGATGCAAACGTGGTCAAAACACCTGGCAACACCAGTGCATATTCTTGAAGATGACCGCTTTATTTGCAGCCTTGCCGAGTTTAAAGAGTGGGCAGCAGGAAGAAAACAGCTACGAATGGAGTATTTCTATCGTTATATTCGCCAAAAAACAGGACTGTTGATGGAGGGTAACAGCCCCACTGGTGGCCAATGGAATTTTGATAAGAAAAACCGAAAGTCATATAGCAATGACCCTCCTGTTCCACCTGTCTATCAATGTAAGCCCGACAAAATTACTCTAGGTGTTCTTAACGACGTTGCTCATTATTTTCCCGAACACTTTGGCCAGCTCAAGCCTTTTTGGTTTGCTGTAACAACAGAGCAAGCCAATGCGGCTTTAGTACATTTTATTGAGCACAAGTTAGCTTATTTTGGTGACTTTCAGGATGCAATGAGCAACCAGCATGAGTTTTTATTCCATGCACTTATCTCTATCTATTTAAATATTGGCCTACTGGACCCAATAACAACGTGTAAAATGGCTGAACATGCCTATCAGCAAGGTAAAGTGCCACTCAACGCTGTAGAAGGCTTTATTCGACAAATCATTGGTTGGCGAGAATATGTTAGAGGCATTTATTGGTTAAAAATGCCTTCTTACGCAAAAGAGAATGCTTTTAATAATGACCGTAGCCTTCCTTCTTTTTACTGGAATGCTGAAACCAAAATGCAGTGTATGCACCAGTGCTTAAAAAGTACTTATGAACATGCTTATGCTCATCATATCCAACGGTTAATGGTTACAGGCAATTTCGCATTATTGGCAGGCATTACCCCTACTGAAATCTGTGAGTGGTATTTAGCTGTCTATGCTGATGCCTTTGAGTGGGTTGAGTTGCCTAATACACTTGGTATGGTTATGCACGCTGATGGTGGTTTATTAGGTTCAAAGCCTTATGCTGCCAGCGGCAAATATATTGCAAAAATGTCAGACTACTGTAAAAGCTGTCACTACAACGTGAAAACTCAGATTGAAGATGATAGCTGTCCATTTAATGGACTGTACTGGTTCTTTCTAATTACTCACTATGACACGCTCAAAAGCAACCCAAGAATGAAACTCGTGTTAAGTTCACTTCAACGTAAATCAAAAAGTGAAATTGCTAAGATCAAACAGCGAGCACAACAGCTTCTCATGCAATTAGACTCCTTGTGAATTAAACCTTCCTCGCCATCCTTTTCAGGACAGGCTAAAATTCATTTATTTTGTAGCAATGAAATGGCAATTTACATGAATGAACCTTGGTCCACACTATCCTCCATTCTTGAAGCTGACCCAACCAATGAAGATATTCTAGATAGTATCGCCACACATGGCTTACTAACGGCGGCAACCATAAGCCCACGCCAACCCACAATTGACCAAATCATATTTTGTATTTTTGATGGTAGTCCTGACTTATCTCCAGAAAATCTCCAAACACTCAAAAATGCAATCCAACAGGCACAACAGCAGCTTGAGCAGCCCTTGTTTTTAGGCGAAGGTCTGGAGCTTCCCTTTGAGTGGGATGAAGAGGAAGAACTTGAGGATTCAGATATACAAGCCTGGTGTATTGGCTTCATGAGTGCTGTATTTTTGGATGAGGATGCCTGGTTTGACACCGATGAGCAGGAATCAAGCGAGTTACTGTTACCCATAATGGTACTTTCTGGGCTGTTTAGCGATGCACCAGAGTTTACCGAAATGTCTGAGGATGAAGCACTCATTACCGATATGAGTGAACAACTCCCTGAGCTACTGACTGAACTCTATTTGTTTTATAAATGCCCAGAAGATAAAAAAGACCAAATCAAAAAACCTTCAAACAAGTCAGGCTCTGCAAAACCGAAAAAACACTAGAGATAATTAGCAAGGGTTATAGTTCCTACAAAGCGCCAACAATTATTAAGTTGGCGCAGCGGTTATATTGGTGCAGCAATCAACTGTAGAGCTAACTGCTTTAGAGCTACTTTTCTATCCACACCTCTACTCGACGATTTTTGGTTTTACCCGCTAAACTCTCTCCTGATGCAAGCTCAAGCACACCGTACCCTTTGGCCTCAACAGCTCCATGGGATAACCCGCCCTTAGTCAACTCCCGCGAAACGACTTTTGCACGTAATTTAGCCAGTAAAGCGCGTTTAGCTCCTTTTACATCAGCATCAGCAAAGCCAATCAATAATAGCTTTTTATTTCCTCCCTGCTGAGCATAAAAATCGACTAAGCGATTAAGGTCACGAATCGCTTTATTATCCAAATCAGCTTTGCCTGCCACAAAACGAAAGTTGACAGATAACCGCTGGTAGCCCTTAACCATATCTCGGTAGTCTTTGGGCATTGTGGAAAGGTTTGTCTGCGGAAGGCGATCTACTTTTTGGGAAATAAAGCCTGTTTTTTCTACTACAGCCTGGCCCTCTGGACTTTGAGTAAATGCTAAAAACTCTTTCACGAAGTCATCATCGCTCAAGCTATACATATAGAGTCGGCGACTTAAAGGATAATCCTCAGTAGCTACTGAAGCAGCACTAGGCTTAATGTAATGATTACCTCCATCAGCAATGGCCAACGCTTTTGCACGACCTATAGCGTTTAAACTCACAAAGCCAATAAAATTAGGGTCATTGGCAACCTTCCTTGACAGCTCTTCATTACTTTCCAAGCGTTCAGCTGACGCAACTAATGCTCCACGACCGCTTAATACTAAGCTGTTAAACGTATCCCATGTTCCCGACTGAGCATCACGCGCTAACAATTTAACAGGATCAACCCCCCAGCCCAATTGAGTCCACTCAAAAATACGACCACTGAATACATCAGCCACTTGCTTTACTTGCAGTTGTTTCAGGGGGTTATTTTTACTGACAATGACCGCAATACCATCCAAAGCAAGAATAAACTCATGATCAACACTACGAATAGCATCCCCCCCCAACTTACTCACTTCAGAATCTCTAACGGGCCTTGATGCTGCGCCAATCTGCACATTCCCGGCCGCAAGCTGGCGAAAACCATCAGAACTACCATGAGCAGAAATATTAATACTTACCGTTTTTTTCAGTGCGGGTACATTCCCTGTTACCTTAACTTCATTAATACCTGTTTCTTCAATTTTAATTTGCTGCACTTGCTTAGCTTGTAAATAAGCTTTCACCAACTCAGGGCCAAGCTCTGCCCCAATGGTATTTGAACCAGCCATATTAAACAGGTTAGCGTCTGCCCCGGATCCACTAAAACGAGTAAAAGGTTCAAGTCCCTTAGCTGTTATTGCAAAACAGCAAATCCCAGCCATGATGCCACGTATCACCAATGACATAAAACCAGTGCGCTGAAGATAACTAAACAAAGGAACCCCCTTAATGATAATCGATCATTTTTATTGTAAACCTATCATACTCTTTTCAGTCTCCCTGCACCCATTCATCAGGAGATAATCATCAGTATAGCTATGTGTAGCTTTTTCGACATACTCTTGCAACAACTTCATTTACGTCTATGAGTAAGGAAAATCAACCTTTTGGCCTATTGAGTCTGGACAATAACACTCTGAGTTCATAGCCTTTAAAAAGATCAACTATCTTTGTTATGACAATGACTATGTATGAAATTATATTCACTGGGCGTCTTACCCCAGAAACCTCCAAGGATACGGCGAAGGAAAACATAGCGAAGTTATTCAAAGCTTCAGCAGCCCAGATTGAAACATTTTTCTCCGGCCGCCCTGTCATTATCAAAAATCAGCTAGACATAACCACTGCACAAAAGTATGAGCGCACTCTGTTAAAAGCTGGGCTCATCTGTCAAATCGTGGATTCCAACACTAAGGAGCCTTGGCAAGCTGAAGCTGAGCTTGCTCCCTCCCCAGTCACAGCCTCTTCCGAGACATCCACTCCAGCGCCAGCCTCTTCAATCACAGAGCAAACTGATGACCCAAGTAGCTCACAACCAGCAGCAGATGATCATGACTGGACCCTGGCTCCCGTTGGCGCAGACTTGGTTCAAGCTGACAACACGCCTCCTCCTCCTGCGCCTGATGTAAGTGACATTACGCTGAAACCGATGGAAGGCTATTTAGTCAACCCTGAAGAAATCCCTAAACCCAAAGCTGTCACCCCTGATACCAGTAACTTGTCACTCAGCTCTGACGAGACATAAGACTTAATTTGGTAGGAAATATAGCCGGCACGGGTTAGCCTTTGACTGGGGACAAAAACGTAAACCACTTCAATCTTACAACTGTTGTATACACAACGGTAAAATAGTTATTCTGTGGTCCTAAACAAAATGGAATACTCAAGGTTCATGATTATGATAAAAATGAAGTTGCCAGGCCTATACCTTCTTATTGCAGCGTCGTTAGTTTTTAGCTCAGCAAGCTGGGCTACTACTTCTCATGTTCGAGTGGAAACCTCAATAGGCAATATTGAGCTAGAGCTTTACCCTGAAAAAGCCCCCATTACTGTTAAAAACTTTCTCCGCTATATTGAGCAAAAATTCTACAATGGCACTATTTTTCATCGTGTCATTCCTGGATTTATGGCCCAAGGCGGTGGGTTTAACACCGATATGGAACGCAAACCAACTCATACTCCAATCAAAAATGAAGCGCAAAATGGTTTAAAAAATGAGCGTGGCACTATAGCAATGGCAAGATTACCTGCGCCAGATACCGCTACCTCTCAATTTTTTATCAATGTCAGCAATAATGCATTTCTAAATCATGGTGCTCGAGGTGCAGGTTATGCGGTTTTTGGTCGGGTCACTCAAGGTATGGAAGTCATTGACAAAATTGTGAATGTGCCCACTCATAACATCAATGGCATGCAAAACGTCCCAGTAAAGCCTATTGTCATCAAACAAGTTACCTTAGTTAATACCGAAAATAAGGGCACCAAAAAGCAGTAATAGGTATTGGGTGACAAGTGTATGCTTTGCAAAACATTTGTCGGGTACATACAGACTACTACACTATATAGTTAAGAAAGACTCTATTTATTATTAGAAAACAACAAACGCTATAGCTACACATTAATAGAATAATAAGGCTTAAAGGCGTTCCTTGCTGTGTTGTGGTAGTTTTTTGTTACAACCAGTTTACTATTTTTAATATGTTGAGGATTTACCATGCTGCGCAAGGTTATGATTGCATTAACCATGCTGTTTTGGCTAAATGCTGAAGCACAAACCTTCCATTTGGTGACTGAACCATTCCCACCACTTAATATGACAGTGCTTTACAGTAGCTTTGGTCGAAACGAAAAGGTCACTGGATTTGCCACAGATATTGTCAGAGAAACATTTAAACGTGCAGGATTAAGACTTGAACTAACCCTCTATGCCTCCTGGGATAGAGCGTTAAATATGGCACTTAACGAACCAGGTAAAGGTATTTACTCTGCATTTAGAACCGCCGAACGGGAAAATAAGTTTAAGTGGGTTGGTCCATTATTCGAGGAAGAGTGGATCATTCTCGCAAGGAAAAGCCGCAATATCACCATTAACCAGCTTGCAGATTTAAATAAATATGCTGTAGGCAGCTTTGAAGCAGACGCAATAACCGACTACCTGCTAGAGAAAAAAATAAACGTCATCAAAGCCAAAAATGATGTCGTGAACGCAATGAAATTGAAAATTGACAAAATTGACTTATGGGCCACAAGCTCTTTATCTGGGCCATTTATTGCACAACGCCAAAAGATGGACGACATTGAA
This sequence comes from Zooshikella ganghwensis DSM 15267, assembly GCF_000428585.1. Classification (GTDB taxonomy): domain Bacteria; phylum Pseudomonadota; class Gammaproteobacteria; order Pseudomonadales; family Zooshikellaceae; genus Zooshikella; species Zooshikella ganghwensis. The sequence continues at coordinate 55,968 of NZ_AUAF01000005.1, forward strand.
CGTATTTTCACATTCAGTAAAAGTGGTCTCTGGCTGGCAATGAATAAATCTACAAGTGATGAAACTATTGAACTCCTCAACAGCGCTTTAAGCACGCTCAGAAACGAAGGGCGTATTGAAGCAATCATCGATAAGTACCGAGAAAAATAACAACTAAGCCAACAAAAACTGTATAGTTTTTAAACGGAATAGCGTTCTCTGTTTTGCCGCACGGATGCGGTTCTGCTCAGTTCTGCCTACCATAAAAACCTCTGTTTCCAAACTCATAGTCATTAATCAAATAACTTGGTCGAGTATTGAAATGCTGTGAAATAAGTTTAGAAACGATTTACGTGGAAATAGCTGTAACCCATTAACCAAACCACATTTGAAATGTTTGTCATATAAAGGGATACTGCGTTTTTTAGACGTGTAAAAAGAAGTGAACTCGGAATGGCGGCGGCCCTCATCAGCCACACCTCGGCACATGAAGTCACTACTACCGTTGCTCCCTTCCGGGCCTGGCGGGGTTCGCAGATATTCATTGCGAGGGGACCAACAAGGGCCTCCATTACAGGTTACGGGTATGCCCCGTATCAAGCGTGGTGCGCATTCTCTCTGATTTAGTAACAATTTGCAAGGGCGTTTTTAAGGATATCGATTACGACAATAACTATAGATAATCAACAAATACAAACTAATAGTTTTTGAAAATAACAAAGTCCTATTATTCTTTTACACTAATCTATTATGACTAAACTATTTAACTATCATGACGCTAATGGCTGAGCCAGCCCCTTTGCCACCTTCAACCCAGGAGGGAAAGATCGTACCCATTCTAGCCGGTGGTGGTACCCGTCTGCCTGCTCATGTAGGAATTCTTACTGGGCTTAACGAGTTAGGGCTTAGTTTCACTAGTATTGTTGGTGTTTCTGGTGGAAGTATTGTTGCAGCTTTATATGCCTTGGGTAAGTCAGTCAGTGAATTAAAAAAGCTGGTACTGGCTGTTGACTTTCAACAGTTCAAAGGGCAGTCACTGATGAACCTCATTCGCTCAGGAGGACTGTCAAATGGTTCAATCTTTGAAAAGTGGCTCGATAACGAGTTAGGTGGTGTTTACTTTAAAGACCTAACCGTTGATTTACATATCGTTGCCACAGACGTAGTGACATCTCAACCTGTCATTTTTAATGCTCAAACAACTCCTGACTTAAAAGTATCCAAGGCTGTATTATTTTCAATATCCATCCCCCTTATCTTTAGCTTTCAACACTTTGATCAACATATTTTGGTTGATGGCAGTATTCTCTCAGAAGATGCTCTCTATCGCGATTGGGCTGGTGACGGTACACCTGTCGTATGTTTTCGCTTAAGAAGCCAAACCTACCATAAGAAGATTTCCAGCAACCCCTCTTTTCTACCGATAAAAGACTACTTATCAATGCTTATTAGAACGTTCATGACAACATTGTCAAGAGAGTATATAAACGACTCATTCTGGCAATCGACAGTCATTGTCAATACTGGTAGTTATTCCCCCGTCGAATTTAACTTAACGAATGATGACAAAATATGCCTCTTTCAAATGGGCTATAAAACTGTCATGGATATCGTTCCTCTTAAACTCCATCAAACAGCAAACTCTCATCCTTAACTTTAAACACAGCCAAATTTTCTCCATTGACAGAAGTGCATCGCCTGCCTATAACAACTTAAAGTCCATAATAATCATTCACTATAAGTTTAAGTTTTACGACATTTTTTATTCAATTATTTTTTCGATTTTACTGACATATTTTATAACTGAGCCTAAGCACATTCATGAATGGCAACATGTTAGGACCTGTTAATACTATTGGAATGAAATAACCAACAACAAAATTTTGAAAGGTTATTGCGTGAAAACACCAATAAAGCTTGCTGACTACCCAGATAACCCAGACCTGTTTTGGGATTTATCATCAATTATCAACAAAAATAAAGCAGCCGAGTTTTTCAAGCGCGTTGCAAGAGCTTTTTGCGTCTATAGTCCAACTGTAAAAAAAATATATTCCAATTTTGAAGTACTATTAGCCGGTTCAGGACGAGAAGGGATCATTGTACTACCTGATCCTTATGCATTTCACGACACATTTAATCATATAAATGAAGCAGCAATCAAAAAAACAGGTGTAATACTTTACCCTGGAGCAGCCATTAATCAAAAAGGTCTTTTTATTGGTATTCCTCTTGGTCACGAACAACGCATGCGTCATCTTAGCTTTACAACAGCAATAAACTTTTTAAACCGTATTTATCAAAAAAAAATTGGTATTGAGTTCCTGCCCGTATTGGTCAATGGTGATTTACGGGAGTTTGCAGCAAAAACGCCCTATTTACACCTACATAGACTTGATACACGAAGTTTATCTGATCAAAGTAGTTTTGAAAAAAACGACATTGGCGGAGCCATTAAGGATAAGTTTTCGAAAATAACACCTTTAATTACCAGGCCTAGCCAATAAGCAGGAAAAGGCTTGCTGCTAGTTAACACCTAATCAGCAAACCTCAAAAGAACTAGATTATTATAGAATTACTGGATAACAAGGAATAACGCAGCATTGCCACGTATTATTCTCAATAATACTTTATTACTACGTTTGCTTAATGCTTGTTGTAAATCTCGCAAGTTTTTCACTGAATGACGATTAGCCGCAATAATACGATCTCCAGGTCTCAATCCAGTATATGCTGCAGCACTTCCAGCCTGAATATCTCGAACAAGCACACCATCTTCACTTTGTGAGTTTTGCAAAATTGCGCCTTCAAAAATTTTATGTACTTTGCTGGCTCCGGTAAGTTTTTCTCCACCTATTTTAATATTAAGATCTTTTACTTTTTTATCTCGTAAAATGGTCACTTTGACTTCATCACCAATGCGTCTCAGTCCAATTTCATTACGAAGCTGTGCAGCATTTCCAACCGACTTTCCTTCAACAGCAATAATTATATCACCATCACGCAGTCCAGCTTTTTCAGCTGTTGAACCTGGCTGTACATCATTAATCAGTACACCACGTTGTTGCTCATCCAGATTAAATGCTTCAGCTAGATCCGCTGTTAGATCCTGAATATAAACGCCAATTTGCCCTCTTTTCACTTCACCATGGTCAAGTATTTGCTGAACACTTGCTTTAGCCATATTGGTGGGGATGGCAAAACCAATACCAACATTTCCCCCTGAAGGTGCCAAAATAGCCGTGTTCACACCCACTAACTCACCACGCAAATTAACCAGTGCACCACCAGAGTTACCTGGGTTAATAGAGGCATCCGTCTGGATAAAGTTTTCATACCCCTCAATTCCTAACCCTGAACGCCCTAAAGCACTGACGACACCTGTCGTTACCGTTTGACCTAAGCCGAAAGGATTACCAACAGCAATCACAAAGTCACCCACAGCTAATTTATCAGAATCAGCTAATGGCAGCGCCTTAAGGTTGTCCGCATTGATATCAAGTACAGCGATATCTACATCAGGGTCACTACCCACAACTTCAGCTTTAATGGTACGCCCATCCTCTAAGGTCACTCTGACTTCATCAGCGCCTTTAATAACATGGTAATTGGTAATTACAGTACCTTCTTCAGCATTTATGATGACGCCGGATCCAGCACTTTGCGTTTGCCGTTGCTGTCTGGGCTGAGAGGGTGGCATATTAAAAAAATGTCGAAAGAACGGATCACTCAACAATGGGTTTTGTACTGTTGTTTTAGCATAAGTTGAAATATTGACGACAGCAGGTGTTACTGTTTTAACCAGTGGTGCTAACGTAGGCAACTGCTGTCCCTGGCTATCCTTGGCAGGTAAAGCTGCTGCCGATACAGTAGGCAACATAAGTACGGCTGCTATGATTACCATGAGCGACTGCCAACACTTTACTTTCATTCAATGACCTCCTACAAACCCTGTGTTACGAATCAATACTATTTTTAGTAAAAGGTTAAACGCTACTACGTCCACTCATATAGATCCAAAACGAGTGACATGTTAAGTAAAACACACTCAATGCCAATTATTTCACATTATGGCAATGCATTAATAGACATCAAGCCCTTCAAATAGTGCCCATAGTCATGTGAATTAAACTACAGTTAGCCTGTTACACACTCAAAAAAAATAAATAATTACAACCTACTAAAAGAGACATTGATTGCATTTGCAATATGTAAACCCTTTTAAAACACCCTCTTTACAGGTAAAAACACACCACACCATGAGTTTCATTACCCATTAATATACACAAAGCGAAGGGTATATACCCAATACGAATGGTTTTTAGGTGCGGCCATCGAGTGACGAAACCACATGAGCCTATATTACCCATGAGCCTGTATTAATAAGTGATTGGGGTGAGGAGTGAAGATAACAAAACCTAGAAATCATTCGTGAAGGGTATACATTACGTTGTGTATATCGATAACACTAGGGTATAGCAAAGTTAGTGAGTGGTGGTGAAAAGTAACCCTCATCTTCAGCCTGATAACATAATTTACCACCTCAAGAATGTAATCAAACGCTTTTAAGGAGGCTGCCTCTGTGTCTACATGTTGGCGATATTGTACCTTAGTATTAATGATGATTCTTACCACAGGCTGTAATGATGGCTACTATCAGTCAAACAGCTTCTGGGGAGCTGTTGCCGGTGCAGGAGTTGGCGCAGGACTAGGGTATGCAGCCTGTAAAGATAAAAAATCCAGCAAACGTAATGCTTGCATGATTGGTGGAGGCATCATTGGTGGTATTATTGGCGGTTACATTGGCTCCTATATGGACTCTTCAGACCAAGATAGAGCCGTAAAAGGTCTTCGCTCAACGCCTAATAAGAAAAACTATAACTGGACAAACAGTAGAACAGGTAACCGCTTTACCATCAAGCCTCTCAATAAGAGTAAGCAAGGCAATCAAGTTTGTCGTGATTACATCATTTATGGTCGTAAAAAAGGCAGCTCAAAACTTAATAAGCAGCGAGGACATACTTGTGTTTAAGCACACTTTAGTCATGAGCCTTTACCTGCTAGTAGTAGGCTGTATCCCACTTACTAAAGAGCAACGCCTCACATCAGATGTAAATAGCTTGTTAGAAGAACAACTGTTAGATGGGAAAATTGCCAACTGGCACGATAAGGATGAACCTAATATTGAACGCTACTTAGCAGTCTTTATTACATATTCGCAAGCTAACCAGGTTTGTCGTGACTACTTCACTCGACTAGAGATTAATGGTAAACCACAACCCAAACAGTTTGGCACAAGTTGTCGTTTAGCACCTCACGAATGGGAACCTGTTCAATGGTCAACCCATGCTCCTCCTAAACAGTCATCACAAAAGAAGGCTTACCGTCATTACCAGCAATTGGTTAAGCTTGCTGGCAATGGACCCAACCCATTTGCGACTGGCAACTACACCTTACCCCAAAAGCTGCTCAAATCCACAACCTATGCCGAAAAAAAATATAAGGTGCCATTCCGTAAAATCATTGGTAAAGCAGCTGCAGAACGTAAACTGAACCCAGTGCTTATTCATGCCGTTGTTAAAACCGAGTCAAACTACAACCCCAGAGCTGTCTCTCATGTGGGCGCAAAAGGATTAATGCAGTTAATGCCTGCCACTGCAAAAGAAATGGGTGTAGGCAATGTATTTAATCCTAGAGAGAATATTAAAGGTGGTTCAGGTTATTTGAAAAAAATGCTGACGCGACGTGGAATTAACGGCAATGTACCATTAGCACTTGCAGCCTATAATGCAGGCTATGGTAATGTTCAAAAATATGGTTATAAAGTCCCCCCGTTTAAAGAAACACTTAATTATGTAAAAAAAATCATGGCACTGTATAAAGCAAGTTAGTTGAAACAGAGAATATTTAACAACACCCGTAGCAAAATATACCCTGCCCTGAAAACTACATAAAGGCTTCGACTCTATTATAATCGGATAATCTCACAGTGTAGTCTAATATCAGGCTACACTTACTACAGAACATCTTTCACTATACTCTCCACGAATCAATTTTAGGGTTAGTTATCGGCATTCTTTACAACCACCAAGGATGGTGTCAATGCAGTTTCATAGTGACACGGATGCCATATAGTAGAGCAATGCAGAAGCAATTACTGAGGAGTATTTAATTGCCCCCCTAAAAGTCCTTCGTTTTACTCGATTCCGAAGTTTTTTCTTCTTGACTTTTTTATTGCTGAATAAATCAATAAGTTATAGAAATAGGCTGCCATGTAACAACAAGTGTTTACTAACTATGTATACACTGATCCTTGGAGCTTTTAGTTTTGCAAGCATTAAAAACTTCGGAATCGAGTTTTAGGTATAGACAGACAGTATAGCGTTTCCTTATATAAATAGACTGTCGCGAAAGATAAGAATAAGCAAATAATATATTGGAAAACACGGGTAATGAATAAGCATATAATTTTGACCTATTTGGCTTATTCCTGTATATCCTCAACCATTGCTTTGGCTGAAGAGCCACGAGAGCTTCCCTCCTCTTTACATATCTGCAATGATGATGCAGAGTGGCCGCCCTTCACCTACTTTTCAAGAGTCGCTGGTGAAAAATCTAAACTTAAAGGGTATTCAGTTGACGTATTGTCTGCCATCTTAACCCCTATCAACCAACCCTACAAAATCGATATGATAAACTGGAATCGTTGTAAATATGATGTCATGCACAGTAAAAGGTATCATATGTTGGTTGATGCCTCATTAAATGAACAGCGTAAAAAAAATTTTTTCTACACCGATAAGTACTATGACACACATACCTACTATTTTTATGCTAAAGCGCACCATCCTAAAGGAATCAGCATTTCTTCACTAAAAGAATTAAAACAATATCGATTAGCAGGTATGAAAGGCTATAACTATGCTATCTATGGTCTGAAAGAATCAGATATCAGCATCTATAAAAATAGTCAACAAAAAATTTTCTATATGCTACTCCATAACCGAGCAGACCTTCATCTAGAAAGAATAGAAATCATTGCCGGTTTCGCAGCCATTGGAGAAAATCTATTAGGGAATAACGAAATACTGTATGCACCACTGCCTAATGTAAAACCGATGTCATTTCATATGCTTTTCCCCAAGACAAGTCAAGGTAAAAAACTAAGAGACTTTTTTAATAGAGCGCTTAAAAACCTAAAATCTAAAAGTATTTTAGAGAGTTTACTCAAAAAACATCTTGATCCAGTATTAAATAATAGACAGTAATATACCCAAAACGAAGGGTTTTTAGTGGGGCTAGTCTGGTCTGTTAAGACTAGCGATAGCATCAACAGTTTTTCAATGGTGCTAGCTGGGCCATCAAGCGATGAAGCCCCTGGGCAAGTTTACTGCTGTGAAAATTGCGGTAGCCACTTTAATTGATATAACAGCGCTGCTGGGCGGTTATATTAATAAGTGACTGGGGTGGCCGTTAAATGCTCCTGCATAAACTGCATTCTCACCATCCTTGGTGGCCAAGAGCACTGTCAACAAACCCTACTAATGTGTCGGGAACACATTAGAACAGCTTCGCTGGCCCGTTAGGGTGAGCGCTATCGATAGCGCACATAAAAATGATTCGTGAGGGGTATACTAGCCCCAAAGTATAACATACACCAATAACAATCACTGTCTATAATAAGCCTCGTCATTAACTACCAATATCAATAAAAAAACTAATATTTAATTAAAAATGAACGGTTTATTTATTTGATATTCATTCACCTAATTCTACACTAAGAATATTTCGCAGTGTAGGAGTAGGCGACGATGGTTAACGTACGATTTCTTATCTTAGTTTTTGCACTTTCAGGTAATTATGTTTTCGCGGAAGAAGAGAATAATTGTCTTGATTTCGCGGAAGGTGGTGTTATTTTTCACGCCTGCTATGATTACAAAAATGGTTTACTGGTATATACATTCAATAAACCCCATCATGGGACACATGTTAATGCCAACTTTCCCTATCATGAAGTGCTTATCGACAATGAACAACTTCTTGACCCTTCGATGAGCGATACAACGAAAATCTATAAAGCACATTTTCGTATTAATACAAATGGTCAGCATGTCGATCAGCTTGTAGCAGACTTCTGTACTTGGGATCCAGCCTATGCCAGACATAAAAACTGGCAAGCTGATAAGTGCTCTGGATGGATGGTGATTGGAGGTATGCCCTATCGAGAACCTATTTTTTACTACCCATGATAGCAATACCATACCCATTAATAGGCTGCTTTTGCAGCCTTTTTCGTGGCATCCTAATCACTGTTTCGTTATTGCGAAGAACCTGGCTCAACCATTTCCTGCCAATCTATCTTTTCAAGTGCACTAATGCTCTCATCCCAAACTTTTTGTAAACATGTTAAGGAGTAATCCGTCTCTTTTTGTTTCCGGCTCTGTATTTCTAAATGCTCACAGGTAGTTGCAAGGCGAAGTAAACCTAAACTTTGTGCACTACCTTTTAACCGATGAGATAGTTGGGTGACTTGAGATATTTTATGCTGCTGAACAGCCTCAATGAGTTGCTCCCACGTTTCAACTGAAGCAGTCAAAAATATACTCGCCATACGTTCCAATGTGCCAACCCCCAGTACCTCAATATCTTCTTGAATGCTGGCTAAAGAAAATACCGGATACTCTTTTAGCGCATCAGAAACAGGCTCCTCTTTCACCATTGAAGCCATCTTAACTTCGGTTTTATTTTCGTCATACTCAACGAAACGAGCAATGGCAAGCTGTAAATCAGTCAATTTTAATGGTTTAGCGACAAAGTCATTCATGCCTGCAGACAAGTAATGAGACACTTCTTCTCTAAAAACATGAGCAGAAACGGCAATAGTATATAAAGATTGCTGATGAAATAGCTGGGTAATACTTTTCAAACGTTTTGCTAAAGCCGTGCCCTCAGTATCAGGAAGATTAATATCTACCAGCGCAATGGAAAACTTTTTTTGTCTTACAACCTGCTCAGCCTGTTTACCATCACGTGCAGTGGTTACGTGATGCCCCAGTTTCTGTAGCAACTCTTCCGCCACCATACGATTAATTTCATTATCTTCTACCAATAAAATGGGTTGCGGCGCTACTGGTGTTTGCTGTGCTTTAACCAAAGCCCTCACTTCTTTACCTGTTGCAAGTTCCATTTCAAACCAGAAACAACTACCTTGCCCTGGCTCACTAGCGACTCCGATCGTACCTGACATAGCCTCAACAAGCCGCTTGCTTATTGCTAGACCTAAACCCGTTCCCCCAGCGGAGTCATGAACTTGCTTGAAGGGAGAAAATAGCTCAGCTTGCTTAAATAGAGGCACCCCAACCCCAGAATCAATAATATTAAAACGTACTTTATTCGTTTTACGTCGGGTATCTTCTTCTAAATAAACTATTTGAATAGTGACTGAACCATGTGTTGTAAATTTTACAGCATTTGCTAATAGGTTAATTAAAACTTGTCGTATTTTTCCCAAATCTGCAAAATACCAACAACAACATTTTTTTGCTATATCAATACTTACATTTAATTTTTTTTCTGAAATTTTTACTTGTAATAAATCGATAACTGATGAGATTAAATCAGGCAAATAAAAATGCTGTGGATTAAGTTCAATATGTCCTGCTTCAATTTTAGAGTAGTCCAGAATATCATTTAAAATCGCCAGTAATGTTTCACTGCTTCGACTTAAAACCGCTATATAGTGTTGCTGATGATCATTTAAAGGTGTATCAGATAAAAGCTGCAAGGTACCCAAAATACCATTCATCGGTGTTCGAATTTCATGGCTCATTGTTGCTAAAAATACCGTTTTAGCGCGGTTAGCCGCTTCAGCATCCTGACGAGCACGAGCATGGTTTTGTACTGCCTGATTCAACTGCTGATTAGCTTTGGTTAGCTGTTCAGTTCGATCAGCCACCAATAACTCAAGATTATTTTTATGCTTTTCCAATTCTTCTTTCGCTACCTGCTCAGCCGCAGCCAAGCGATTTCTTTCAATCGCCTGATCCTTAAAAATATTGATCGCATGAGCCATTACTGCAAGCTCGTCATTTCCCTGTGGTGTTAACTGGATATTTAAATCACCAGCCGCCAGAGCCTTCAACGCCCCTATATGCTGGTTGATACGCCATACAATACGACCATAAACAATCCGCCACATCACCCAGCTTAAGATAATACTTCCCAATAGAGTCACAATGAGCAGCATAAGCCGGCTAATTTGAAGTGAATCTTTAACTTGTTGAATTGAGTTTTCTTGTGCCTCAGATGCTTCATCAACCAAGTCCGCGACTAACATCGCCAAGACACCTGACAACACCATATTATTAAGCGTTAGCTCATCAATATGGTTTCTTACTTTTAATAATTGTCGATACCGCGCAAATAAATTATTAGAAGCTTCAAGCTTTTCTATATGCTTAGCAAGCATATTATGGTATTTAGGGTCTTGTAAGCTCAATAATATTTGTTTAATGGAAGATAAAATTTCCTTAAATTGATTCTCAAGTGATGATACTTCATCTTGATCAGTACTGAGTTCTAATTTAATTAATAATCGGCTTAATTGAACCTCTTGTAGACGCAACTCGCTCATCAGATTCAATTGCTTAAGGTCCTCTTTAAGGAGCTTATCCAGAGATAAGTAGACCTGTTGCTTCGATTTATTTTGCGCGACCTGATCATATAGTGACAAAATATCATTAGATGCTTTAAGCGAGGTATCACTTACTTTTTCAGAAGCTATATCGCCAATCTCCCTGGCAATACTCATCAACTGTCCCTGATTTTTATTGACTAAATTCGTTAAATTTAGTCTTGCAGCAACCCACTGACTTTGCTGCTCCATATTAATGACAATCTCTGCAACTTTTTCTTGTACCTGCCTTAGCTCATCTGATTCAGACATTACATCTAGTAATTTTAAAAGCAGGATGTTGAGTTCTTCAGCCTGCTGAAATAAGTTATCTGTTTGCTCTTGCCAGTCTTGTTGATCTGTTACTTCTGATAAGGTACTTGCGGCAAAGACTAAGCGTGAGGTTGACTGGGCGAGCTGATGCATCGCGGTCATGGTAGGCAACGAATGCTCTATAACAATATGCTCATGCTTACTAACTCTATAAAATCCATAAAAACTTATGGTGGCTGCTAACACCAATAAGGTTATCATACAGCCAAAAGCCCACCATAATTGAACGCCTATACTGCTTTGTTGCTTCATAAGTTTTCGTGAATAAACAGGCCAAACCTGTAGGGTAGCTAATTTAGGGTATTCGCGTCATGCGACCGGATATATAGATGTCAGTATAATTAAGAAAATTCCAGACTTAAGTAGGTAGGGTTCAAAATACAAAAGCTTATTATTACTTGTACTTAGATTCTTATCAAGCGTAAAGCTATTTTTCAGAAAAGGCCTTCATTAATGAGTGTAATTTAGTACCATTATCCACTAACAATACTAAACTACAAGCATTCAACTATTGTTCAATATCACCGGCAAACAAATAACCTTCACCATGAATTGTAACAAAATAACGGGGGTTGCGAGGATTATCTTCGATTTTACTCCGTAACCGGCGTACTAATACATCTATGGTTCTGTCATTGGGTTGCTCAACGCGGTGGCTTATTAAACTCAACAACTGATCCCGCCCCAATACACTGTTTGGATTAGTTACAAATGCCAGTAATACTTCATACTCCGCTTTTGTCAATTTAACCGGAGAATCACCTTTAGAAAGCATGCGTCGTGGAATATCAAAAGTCCAAGGACCAAACAACACGCCGCGATCAGCTTGTTTTTCTTCAGAAAACTCTTGTCGTAACTGCTGCTTAACTTGATCAACTTTACTAATACGCCATAGTAAGTTCTTTACCCGAACCCTCAACTCACGCAGTTCAAAAGGTTTTGTCACATAGTCATCAGCCCCCATCTCCAAGCCGACAATTCGGTCAACGCGGTCTGTTCGTCCCGTAACAAGGATAATGCCGACATCAGAGGTGCTACGAATATCACGGGTTAATAAAAGCCCATCTTCTCCTGGTAAGTTAATATCCAGCATAATGAGATCAATTTTTTCGTTCTGAAGAATAGACCGCATTTCATTTCCATCAGCAGCTTCGCTAATGCGATAACCTTCTTGAAGGAAATAATCAACGAGTTTAGCCCTTGTAACAGGCTCATCTTCGACTACAAGTACATGATACTGCTGCATAGGTGGGCTGCCTTCAAATCGTACATTTGTTCATATTTTTTCACATTTCTACCCCTAACGGCTAGCACACAAATGTTAATTGAATCACACTTTTAAATAAATTAATGTAACATGTTTTATATTTAATATAACTAATTAGAATATAAAACACTGTTTTTACTTTAGTACTACCTTTCCAAAGTAAATCATAAGAATTGAAAGGTATAGATAGCTAGCACACTAAATGATTTATTCAGGTCATAAATCAGACCCTCAATGTATGCAAAAAGTATAAATGGGAGAAGTATTGCAAATACATTTATCCAAACACATAAGCTAGACCCAACTTTAATCAACTAATTAAAATAAACGTATGTTAGACTTTAGGGCACCTATTAAATAATAGTGATTTCTTATGCATAACTAACCGCAGCCTGGAAAACCATAGTGTATTTGTATAAAAGAGTTTATGGGGAACCGAGGACAGCACTGATAAAGATTTCAAAAAAGGCATTTTTAGATGTGCCCTTTTTATAAGCTTAATCGGGTTGTTAGATACAAAATAAATAGCCGTCTTAACAATAATCACTTATAAATAAAATACGAACACACAATTTCAAGAAGTATATTTGAACATGCTTAATCATTTTTATCTGTTTGCAGGTTAAATACTGATCGCTACCATTATTAATATGCATTGTTACTTAAGATGCACGGTGGTAGCATTTTAATAACTCGTAGCAACCTTTATTAAAGTAGTAACAAGCATTGAACCATTTTACAATATTTGACACGCCTGTTTTAAGCTGGTTTTTTCACTGGCTCTTCAAACTTATATTACGACTAACTGGCTGGAGGTTCGAAGGCCAGCCTCCCCAGCTAGCTAAATATGTACTCATAGGTGCCCCCCATACCAGTAACTGGGACTTTTTCTACTTCATTGCAATGGCCTTCCTGTATCGTGCCAAAGTACATTGGCTTGGTAAGCACTCTTTATTTAAAGGACCTCTTGGTCCAATTATGCGTTGGCTTGGTGGTATCCCTATCGACCGTACCCAGCGCAATAATCGCGTTCAACAGCTTGTGACTCTTTTCCATCATTCAGAAAACTTCATTCTTACTATCGCGCCTGAAGGCACTCGCTCTCAAGTGTCCCACTGGAAGTCAGGCTTCTACTATATCGCTGTAGGTGCTAAAGTCCCTTTACAACTAGCTTATTTAGACTTCCCCAATAAACGAGGAGGGTTTGGCCCATTAATCTGGCCAACAGGAGATTTTGAAAGAGATCTTTTGGAAATACAGCAATTTTTCCTGCCATTTAAAGGAAAAAAGGCGCCATAACACAGAACCTAGTTAAAAATCCATAACAAATCAGTATATACTTAGGTTAACAGCAGTAGAGCCATTAAAATCACAATAATATTATATGGAAATCATCTCATGGGACTATCTATCAGCCATGATCATTTTACTGCAAATGACTACCTTCTTTTCACAGAAAGGTTGCACGCTAACCTATCCACACTGCAAAAACTGCTTCAAAACCCAGACTTTGGACAAGGGCCAGGCTCCATTGGCGCAGAGCTGGAGATGTATATAGTTGATGATGAATGTCGTCCAACCCACCTTAATCAACGCATTGCTAACCTGATTAACGACCCTCAACTTACCTTAGAGCTTAATCAGTTTAATCTTGAATATAACCTTTCTCCGGTTCAGATAACGCATCAACCCTTCAGACATATAGCCAAAGAAATAAACTGTGTAGTAAAGCGTCTTAATCTTTGCAGCCAAACGCTAAATGCCCGAATTTTACCTATTGGAATCTTACCAACGCTCGAAAAAAAGGATATCAGTGCTGAAGCAATGACAGATATCCCTCGTTATCATGCGTTATCCAAAGCTTTGCGCTCAATCGGTGATATGCCATTTCAAATCAACATTGATGGTTCTCACCCCCTGCAAATGCTAAGTCCAGATATTACAATGGAAGGTGCTAACACCTCCTTCCAGATTCACTACCGAGTATCACCTGAACATTTTGCGAGGCGTTTTAACGCTATACAACTGGTGACACCTATTGTTTTAGCGCTTGGGGCAAATTCTCCTACACTCTTTGGACATGCTCTATGGCAAGAAACCCGTATTGCGTTATTTAAACACTCCGTTGAAAACAGAAATCATCATAAGTGGCATCATCCAGCACGTGTCAATTTTGGTACTGGCTGGGTTAGGGAAGGCGCATTTGAATTATTTGCAGAAGCCGTCTATCTATATGCTCCCATATTACCTATTACCAGTCATCATAACAGCCAAGAACAGTTAAACCAGGGTATAACACCTGCCCTTGATGAACTACGATTGCATCAAAGCTCGGTATGGCCTTGGAACCGTCCCGTTTATGATCCAGCGGCAAACGGCCATTTACGCATTGAAATGCGCGCCCTTCCTGCAGGACCGACAATTGATGATATGGTAGCCAATGCCGCATTTTTAATCGGTATAGCCGAGGGATTGAATGATACGATAGAACAACTTATCATCGGTTTACCCTTCAATTATGCTAAATACAATTTTTACGAAGCTGCTAAACAAGGACTCGATGCGGCATTGATTTGGCCCGATACCAAAAATCATCAATTAAAGGAAATATCCGTCGTCAATTTAGCAACTGAGTTACTACCCATTGCCGAAAAAGGCCTTTACCAAATAGGCATTGCGGAAGATGAAGTACGCTGGTTACTGGGTAATATTGAGCAAAGGTTAGAGCAAAAGATTAATGGCGCCTCATGGCAATTAAAAATGCTCAACCAGCTCAAACGCAAATATCACACGACTGATGCCTTAAAGTACTTAACTGAACACTATATCCAAAACTTTAATAATTATGCTTCTATCGTAGAGTGGCCTGAACAACCATGCCAGTAAACCGTCGTCTATTACATGTTATTGAAAATCCACAGTTACAACAGTGGCCAACAACACCTGAATTATTTTTGGAGCAGTTGTCTTATCCCACCCTTTTTTGGATTCAGGGTAAAGATACTTCACGTCATCGAGCAATTGTGACATTGCTTCATGGGAATGAACCCTCTGGACTGATTGCCATTCACAAATGGTTGACCCACTCGTTCTTTACCCCGGCAGTGAATACCATCATTATTATTGCCGCGGTACAAACAGCACTTACATCACCACGATTTAGCTACCGCCACTTACCTCATATAAGGGATCTGAATCGCTGTTTTAATGGTCCCTACGATGACTTAGCAGGCTTTTTAGCTGAAAGCATTTTAACCCACTTAGATCATTATCAACCGGAAGCTATTATTGATATACATAATACCTCTGGTAAAGGACCTGATTTTTCTGTTTCTATTTCTGCAGATCAGCAGCATCAACAACTTGTTTCCCTCTTCACTAACCAAATGATTATTACTGAAATAAAACTAGGGGCACTAATGGAATTAAGCGAGCGGAGTGTCCCTTCTGTTACCATAGAATGTGGTGGCGCAAATTGTAATACATCTCATGCTGTTGCCTATCAAGGGTTAATTCGCTATCTACAGGAAGAAAACCTTTATAGTACAGTTATCCCCAAAGCACTGGAAATCATGTACCACCCTGTCCGTTTACAGGTGAAGGAAAACACGATCATCAACTATGCAAGTCAATATTGCTCTTATACTGACTTAACATTACGCGAAGATATTGAGCTGTTTAACTTTGGTGTTATTACCCCAGAAATGCCACTGGGTTGGACAAAGCATAACAGTCGAGGTATTTTTCAACTGCTAAATGCGGCAGGCAAGAATGCCTTTGAAGAATACTTCTGTATTAAAGAACATACCCTTTATCCAACACAAAGCTTAAAACTATTTATGATAACTCGAAATCCCACTATTGCAGTGGAAGACTGTTTACTCTACGCAGTTAAAGTTCCCCCTTTATAAGGATAACGGCAATGGTTGCCCTGATAGCTGAATATATTTAATTCGGTAATGTGGCAACCACAAAAATCGAAGCACACAGTGCTGGATACTCATCCCCTAATTTGAAACACCCTTCCAGAAAAGCATCATCAATTATTTTTTGCTCATAGGCTTTGTCTAATTGAAAGTTAGCTAACGGTTTAAAGCAAATACCACCACTTTCGATAATGGTTAGTCCCACCCTGTCAACTTCATCAGAGAGAGTATGCAAAGCATACGTCCGATAATGCCCATGCAACCGCTCACCGTCAGTAACAGCCTCTGGCTCCGAGATTAAACCCATTTTTACAGCAATTTGTCGAGATGCAGCCATGGCATTAGGACAAGCGATAAATAGTCTTCCCTGTGGTGCTAACCATTGTTTTATACGTTGGAAGAGTTCACTGGGTACTTCAATATGCTCTAAAACATGAAGCAAAAAGACCGCATCAAACTGCTGATTCAGTTGTAAATTCTCAAACCGCTCGCAAATAACCTCAATAGACTCAGTCGCCGCTAATGAATATGAAGAAAATAAGTGACGGGTTTTTTCTGCAGCTTTTTCTGCACCTTCAACTAATGTTAACTGACTAAAGTATGGCTGTATTAACGTGGAAAAAGCACCTTCAAAACAGCCCAACTCTAATGCTGTATTTGGCTTATCAGAAAAGTATGGCAAAAACTTACGCACCATAAACTGATGCATTTGACGGTCAAACTGATAAAAATAATCTCGCTCTTGATTATTCTCTGTCAATTTATCTAAGTCTAGGTTATCCATATTATTTATTACAACGTTCCGCGAGTAGTCAATAACAAAGACACTTTAAATAGTAGAGTTGTTAAATTGATGACAACACAGTTTCACAAATTAAATCTAGCTGGTTTTGCGTTAACTCCGCATATAAAGGTAAGCACAATGTGGTAGCAGCAACCTGTTGTGCATTAGGTGTGTTATTAGGAGCGCCATGACAGGGCAAAACATCCAGGCTCGGATAAAAATAACGGCGCGGAAAAATATTTTTTGCTTCAAGTTGTTGCTTGACATTAAGTAAGCTGTGCTCACTTGATAGATTCACTGGTGCATAAGCACCATTTGTAGAAGCATTCATACACCATTGCTGCCATTTAATACCAGAGTGATCCAATCGCTGCTGGTAGTACTGCAAGTGACTTTTCCGCAGCCGGATGCAATCATCAATTTCCTGCAAATTAGCAAGCCCTACCGCTGCGTGTAATTCAGACATTTTTGCATTAATGCCAACGTCTGCTACCTGTTCTGGCCCTGCAATACCGAAGTTGATTAAACGTTTCAAGCGCGCAGCTAAATCAGGGTCACCAACAATAACGCCCCCTCCTTCTACCGTGTGAAAGAGTTTTGTCGCATGAAAACTTACAGCTGTGCCCATGCCCATACCTAACAGGCTTTGCTCCCCATACTGAATACCAAAGCCATGGGCACCGTCATACAAAACCGGTAGTTTATATTGTTCACCCAGGGTTGCTAACGCTTCTATATTACAAGGATTACCATAAACATGTGTCGCCAGAATCGCTGAAGTTTGAGGGGTAATTAAGTCTTCAACTTTATTAGGATCAATTGTCCAATCTGCTAAATTAATATCTGCAAATTTTGGTTCTAAACCACTCCATCGAATGGCCGCAGCAGTCGCTGGAAAGGTATAACTGGTCGTGATTATTTCACCTTTTAACCCTAATCCTCGCATTAATAACATTAAAGCAAGTGTACCATTGGCCATGAGTACAAGGTGATTAATATTGAGATATTGTTCTAACGCAGAGGTTAACTGTTGCTCTAAGGGACCAAAGTTTGTTAAATACGCTGTATCATATAATTGGTTTATATAAGCTTCGAGTTTTTCTCTGGAAGGAAGGTGTGATCGTGTTACATTGATCATATTATTGAATCCCTCTCAGCCAACTCACAACAAATATATATACCCTTCATCAGAATAGACGGTATTTAGGTTTTTCGCCTCTTAAATTGCACTTTTATGATATAACCTTCTGCCAAGAAAATACTTTTATAACTGATTAAATAGCGACAAATTAGTAATGGCTACATAGCTCTGTTGTGCTGCTTGTAATAAGTAGTTTTCAAATGAGAGTCTACTAATAGCTTCAGCCTCATCGACATAGAGTAACTCTGCAAGCAGCTCTTCACTGACAATTTCAACATCTTCTTGTAAGTTGCGTGTCGACTCAACTGTATTTAAACGTCCTCCA
Organism: Zooshikella ganghwensis DSM 15267; assembly: GCF_000428585.1. Lineage (GTDB taxonomy): Bacteria > Pseudomonadota > Gammaproteobacteria > Pseudomonadales > Zooshikellaceae > Zooshikella > Zooshikella ganghwensis. The sequence goes on from NZ_AUAF01000005.1 coordinate 74,392, forward strand.
ATTTTAGCCTGCGTATCAGTAATACTCTCAATGGTATTATCAATATTGATCAGCGTATCTGAAACAAGCTGAGCAAGTAACTGTCGTCCTTGTTCATCATTCGCTGAGTTATTCAGAGCATCTTGCAGTCGTTTTGTGGTCGTTAAAACATCTTGCTTATCACTGGTTTTCAGAAAAAAACTATCTCCTTGATTAGGAACGCCATCAATGTCTACCGTCATTCCCTTGATTGTAATACTATCACCTGATGCAAATGGCTGATTGGAGACCAATGTTATCCCGCCATTGGCCGTTTTAACGGTATAATTTGGTCCATTCGGTACAACTGCCGTTTCTGGGTTGAAAGTAATGATGATATCTTCAGGGTAAAATGCATCTAACTCAGTTTGATCAACGATCTGACCAACACTGATTCTTGCAGGAGGGTTTGCAGTATTTGAGTCACTTGCAGAAGTTAAAAAGGTTTTTTGCGCACTCGGTATATCCACAAAAATCCCTTTGCCCGAATCATTAATAGCTACCGTAGTGCTCGCGGCTATTTGTAAGAAACGCTGTCCTTCATCACCCGTAAATTCAAACCCTCCTCCCGTTTTTTCAATAAAAGGAGGCTGGTCTGCCTGAAAACCTGCGAAAATATAAACACCTGCTGCATCTTTTCGGTTTAAACTGTCTTGCAACTCCTGCAAGCGCACTTCAACCTCATCCGCTATTGCCTGTTTATCCTGTTCCGTTAAAATGCCATCTCCTGCTTGTATAGTTAACTCTCTTAATCGCTGCATAATATTAACGACACCCGTTAATACCGCTTCTTCCAGTTTTAAATTATTTTCAGCGCCACCCAAATTACGTTTATATTGATCGAGTATTGCTAACTCCTGATTAACCGCTAAAACTTTTGTCGTGGCAACAGGATCATCTCCAGGACTTACAATGCGACGTCCCGAAGCAACTTGTTGTTGGGTATTAACAACCCGCTCATTGTTTTTTATAATTTGATCCAAGCCTGCTTTAAAAATATCAATATTTGAAATTCGCATTGTCTTACTCTCACGCTTAGACCATTTACGTTAACTAAAACGAAAGGTTTTAATGTCTAAAATGCATTTAACAAAGTGTCAAATATTTCTCGTGCTACATTAATCACCTGCGCAGAAGCATTATAAGCCTGCTGAAATCGAATTAAGTTCGCCGCTTCCTCATCCATATTCACACCAGAATCCGAATTACGCAGACTAACTGTCTGGTTTAGTAAGGCTTCACTGGCATCCAAATCAATACGAGCTTGGCTGGCATTAACGCCAATAAACTCAACGAGTTGACCATAACCTTCTGAGTAACTGGCAGTACCTCCCAAAATAGTTTTTTGGGTTGCCAGGTTCGCCATTTTAAAACCGTTGCGATTATCTGAAGTACCATTTTCATTAAAATCAATAGTAAATGTATCATTCGCTTCTGGCCGTCCTTGTAACGTTACCTGAAACCCTTTGAATGAAGACTTTGCAAAGCTAAAGCTTGAGGTATCACCAAAAATGCTACTCACAAAAGGTGTTGTCCTGAAAGATACACCCTCTGTCATAGTCACATCTAAACTGCCACCAATGGTGACAGCTGTTGCATTAGCTGGGCCTGACCCCGTTAAAGTTTGCGTCGACAACGCTGCGCCTGTTTGACCATTACTCACCACAAAGCTGTCCGCAGCATCGGCCGTCATTTGCACATCTAAGTCGACACCTGTAGTAGCATAGATTTTTAAGGTAGGTACAGGAGGTGCTCCAGGTGTTTCTGAAACAACCGCGTAAATGCCCTGATTGGTTAAATTACCATTATTATTAATGCGGTCTGCCAAGACTTGGATATAATCCTCATTTTTTAAAGGGTCTACATCCGGCACAGGCACTGTGCCTAATGCTGAATTGGTGAGACTTTCTCCATTAATGCTTAACTCAATCGCCGTGCCAGAACCACCAATAATATTGGTGATCTCAACTTGGTTAAACGCATTAGCGGAAACTCCGTCAACCTGGCTCAACTGGTTTGCAATTTCCTGAGCCGTGGCATTAGCCAACGTATTGACTGTAGAGGTAGTTACTATTCCTGTATCAGGGTCACGATTAGACACTGTAATCGTTTGCGCAGAATAACCATTTACTGGATTTGGTACAGCAGGCAGTGCCACTGTTACAGGTGCACTCACTAATCCCACATCACCTGTTCCCCGAGCTTGACTGGTCGCAATAGTCTGCCCTTGGTCCAGGGTAAAAACATCTTTAGGCGAGCCAGGAATAAACACCTGATTACGAATCGGTGGATCCAGTTGTTTTGGGTTACTGGGGTCTGAGTTATCTAATACATCATAAGTCGTAGGTGTGGTAAATCGAATAATCAAGGGTGGCGTTAATTGACCGCTTGTTGCAAATGCAGGTAAAAAATTACCAGTCTCTGCATCATACACCTGGAATACATCACCTTGAGAAATAGAACCTGTGCCTTGATTCGTGGTCGATGTCTGAGTTCTGATCGCAGCAGCAAAGGCCAATTCACGAGGATCGTTCATTTCAACCTCAAACTCACTGGCTGCATTCCGCGTAGGTTCTAAAAAAAACTCATCCCCCCGCTGAAAGCTTCCTGCTTCGAAAGCAATGCGCATACCATCCACTTCAACAGTTTCAGGAAATAAACCACTTAAAGAAGCTTGCAGTGCAATTGAGTTATCGCTATCACGCCGTATCGTAAATGTCGAGTTATCAATAAATTCTACCGTATAATTAGTCGCTTTTAAGCTCTGAACATCATCAATGCTAATGCTAATCACTCGATCAACAGGTGGCGTATTATTAGGACTTGCCGTCACTCGATCCAATGTCGCCTGTCGATCATTAACATCATTAAATATTCTTCCACCAAAACTACTGGATAAATCCAGCCCCATGCGTTGCTGGTCATTTACCGTTTTACCAACAGCTAGCGCAACCAGTCCTAAATTATTAAAGGCTGGCTGCAAAATATTATCCCGATAATCCAACAAGCCACCTAACATGCCACCTGTTATCTGATTATCCAGTACTTGCTCTGTCCCTTGTAAAACTATATTCACTCCAGCACTTTCTGTTTTTGCAGGTAATGTCGATAGGTTATTTGCACTTACCCCAACAACCAACGACTGACCTTTACCAATAAAGACATTCAGAGTATTGTCATCCTGTTCAATGACCTGAACAGAAACAATTTCTGATAACTGTCTTATTAATTCATCCCGTTTATCCAGCAAGTCGTTAGGATCTCCACCACTGCCTTGCTGGGTTACAATTTGCCGGTTTAATTCAGCAACGCCTGCCGCCAACGAATTAACTTGCTCAACCAGTGCTTCAATTTCCTGGTTTATTGCTCTATTTTGCGATTCCATCGTGCTTTGTACTGTCGTAAAGCGACTGGCTAATCCACTGGCTTCTGTAAGCACTAACTGTCGAGCAGGAATAGATGTTGGATTTTCGGAAGCTGCTTGAAGCGCGTTAAAGAATTTATCTAGCCCAACATTTAATCCTGTCGTTTCATCGGCTAATAATGAGTCAAGCTGTCGTATATTAAGGTCAAAGGAACTTAACTGGGAATGAGTAGACGTATCTTGACGTAATTGATTAATGACAAATTGACTGGCAAACCGACGAATATCTTCAACAAAAACACCACTCCCTTGATAATAGTTAGCTATTCGCTGTTCCTGTGCTGTCGTAAAAACAGCCTCTTGCCGGGAGTATCCGGGGGTATTTACATTGGCAATATTATGTCCAGTGGTATTCAACGCGCGTTGATATGCCTGTAAGCCACTGGTACCAATTTGTAGTAAATTGCCTGCCATTGTGGTTGACCTTCATTCCTCGTGCCAACAGCCATCATCCTTGAAGTGAAGCCTGACTCATCACCTGGCTATTCGCAATATTGATAATTTTCTTTGCATAACGCGGGTCAGTCGCATAACCAGCTTTCTGTAACTCGAGCAAAAACTGTTCCGGATTTTGTTTTACCGACAGAGCTTGTTTATAACGTGGATTTTGTTGTAGAAAATCAACATAATCCTGCATACTCGCTTCATAGGAGTCATAAGCACGAAAATCGGCTCGTTCGCGAACGGCAACTCCTTGCCGGAATTCAGTCGTTGCGATATTCGCTTTATCACCTTGCCACCGTTTATGCGCTTTAATTCCAAATAAATTATGGCTATTACTACCGTCCGCCTGACGAATCATGTGTTTGCCCCATCCGGTTTCCAACGCTGCTTGCGCTAACATAAATCGAGGGTCAATCCCTACCGCTGAGGCGACTTTTTCTGCAATAGGATATAACGACTTAATAAAAGTCGCGGGAGAATCAAAAATTTCTGGAATTGATATTGGCTTGGCGGATATAGCTGCTTTTTCTACACTTTCTTCTTTCCCTAAAATGCTATTCAGCGCCTGTGAGCCACTCACAACGTCTTCGCTTTTTTGGCTTTTTACAGCGGGATTATCTTCGCGTGAAGTATTAGATGGATTAATAATTTCAGCGTTATTTATAGTGTCTAATCGTTTTTCTTCAGGTAGCTCTGATACTGCTTCTGAATCTGTTTGGGCTTGAAGCAAAGGTTTCATTTGTTTAATGATCTGGTCAGCCAAACCAATACCTTTACTTTGAGCCATTTCAATGGCCAGCTGACTATCCAGCATATCCCTAAAAAATTTTTCCTCTCGACTGTTTAAATAATTACCTTCCGCAATCATATCATTCGCTTTTCGCATATTTTTGAGCATCATGTTTAAAAACAAAGACTCAAACTGCTTTGCGGCTTCAGTTAATGCCTGGTGAGGGTTTTTATTCGCCTGCGCTTTTATTTTACCAAGGCCATCTAACTGGGTATAAAACTGTGCCGACGATAGATCTGCTTTCATCACTTAACTCCTTACTAAATGACAACCAGTTCAGCATTTAACGCCCCAGCTTGTTTTAAAGCTTCTAAAATAGCCATCAGATCACCCGGAGCAGCACCCACTTGATTGACTGCTTGCACAATTTCATCCAGCGTTACCCCTGGAGAAAACAAAAACATTTTATTTTTTTCTTGAGTAACATCGATATCACTTTGCGGTACTTGTACTGTGTCTCCAGCACCAAATTCATTAGGTTGACTGACTTCAGTATTTTCAGAAATTGAGACAACTAAATTGCCATGAGTCACTGCAGCTGGAGAAACACGTACATTTTTACCAATCACAATCGTGCCAGTACGAGAGTTAATCACGACACGTGCTGGTGCTTCACCAGGTGCAATCTCTAAATTTTCTAGAACAGACATATAAGTAACACGCTGGCTACTACGGAGAGGTGCTTGAATTTCAATGGTGCCACCATCTACAGCTTGCGCAATATCTGGTCCCAGTACTTGATTAATGGTATCCGTTACCCGCTTCGCGGTAGTAAAATCAAAACGGTTTAAATTCAAGACAATTTTATTACTGTGATTAAAACCACTAGGAGCAGCCCGCTCGACCATGGCCCCATTTGGTATACGCCCAACGCTGGGTACATTAATCGTAATTTTCGAGCCATCCAAACCTTCCACCCCCAAACCACCCACGACTAAATTACCTTGGGCTATCGCATAAACACGTCCATCCAAACCTTTTAACGGCGTAATTAATAAACTCCCTCCCCTTAAACTTTTCGCATTTCCAATGGATGACACGGTAATATCAATAGTTTGACCCGGTTTAGCAAACGGCGGTAATTCACCATGAATCGCTACAGCGGCAATATTTTTTAATTTAGGATCAGCGCCTGGCGGTAAATTAATACCAAACTGCTTTAACATACTGTTAAATGACTGAATCGTAAAATTGGTTTGACTGGTTTTATCTCCGGTACCATCAAGCCCAACCACTAGTCCATATCCAACTAACTGGTTGCTACGAACACCAGAAATTGTTGCAAGATCTTTTAAACGTTCCGCATGACTTAAAATACCTAATGATATTAAGCAGCCTAACAGCAGGAATCGAAGCGTTAACATAACATACTCCTTATACTGATGCTTTGGTCATTCCTGATTTAAAGAGGGAAAAAGGTACTCAGTAAAAACCGGACAATCCATCCTGCTTTACTTGCATCAGCCACCTCACCTCGACCACTGTATGTAATACGTGCATCAGCTAACTTTTGAGATGAAACCATATTATCTGGAGTGATATCTTCCGGCCGAACTAACCCTGTTATCCGAATATATTCATCACCAGTATTCAATGTTAACCATTTTTCTCCACGGACTTTCATAACACCGTTAGGTAGCACTTCTGCCACAGTTACGGTGATAATACCAGAGAGGCTATTACTCTGATTAGTTTCTGCTTCACCATCAAAACTTCGGGTTGACGAAATTTGCGTATTTAAACTTAAATCATTGCCAAATAATCCCTTAACGGTTTTCCCCAAAATTGTTGGGTCCGCAATTGTGGAATTACTGTTTTTATCAATTTCAGTGTCAGCTTCTTTTTTGGCTTTAGTCTGTTCATCAAGCCTAACCGTTAAGATGTCACCTACTCTATGTGCTCGACGGTCTTCGTATAAACTTATGGCAAAGTTTTCTTGATAAATAGCACCATTGGTAAACTCTGTTGGTACTGGTGTGGGTGGATATACCGGCGCATAAGCCGGGTCATTAGGCTCTGCCGGTAATGATACACAGCCCGATAAAAAACTATAAACAAAAAAAACCGGGGTTATCAGGCCTAATCGTAATACATTCATGACCTTACACCTCTTGCTGTCTATAAATTCTGCGTCACAAATTGCAGCATTTGGTCTGCAGTGGAAATCACCTTAGAATTCATTTCATAAGCACGTTGGGTGGTTATCATATTTACCATTTCTTCCACAATACTCACATTAGAGCTTTCCAACGTGTGCTGTTTTATAAATCCCAGGCCATCTTCACCAGCATTACCTTCAACAGGATCACCACTGGCGCCCGTGGCTAAAAATAAATTTCCTCCAATAGCTTGAAGCCCTGGAGGATTAATAAAATCCACTAACGTAATTTGTCCTTGTTGTTGAGGGTCTGCTTGTCCTGCAATTGTTACACTGACAGTGCCATCCTCGCCAATCGTAATAGACGTTGCATCCTGAGGAACATTAATTGCAGGCTCTAAGGGTAAACCATTACCATTGACCACATCACCGTCGGCATTTAAATGAAACTCTCCATTACGGGTGTAAGAAATAGTGCCATCCGGCAATAATATTTGAAAAAAACCCCGACCATTAATGGCAACATCTAACGGCTGTTCTGTTGTTTGGAAACCCGTTGTAGTAAAGACTTTTTGTGTACTGTGCACACGCACCCCTGTGCCCAACTGTAAACCAGAAGGTAATACATTATCTTGTGTTGCTTGCCCGCCGGGCTGACGTTTTATTTGATAAAATAAATCTTCAAATTCAGCACGATCACGTTTAAAACCAACAGTAGCAACATTTGCTAAATTATTGGCGATAACGGTTAGCTGGTGATCTTGGGCACTCATCCCCGTTTTTCCAACCCATAACCCTGGATGCATAACAACCTCCACACTCGATAAATTACAACAGCGCTAATTTTTTTAATTAATGCGTAATACACTTTCCATCGATTCACTGTTTTCCTCTAACGAACGCATCATTTTAACGTTGACTTCATACTGACGAGTTAATGCCAGCAAGCTGATCATTTCTGCTACTCCATTAACATTGCTACCTTCAAGAAAGCCCGGCACTAACCGTACATTAGCATCTGCAGGCGCAACCTCATTTTCCTTAAACTTAAAAAGACCATCAGTGCCTTTGATTAGTTGGGTAACATCAGGATTGACCAACTTAATTCGGTTGACTTCAGCAAGCTCATTAGGGAGCTGTCCTACTGGACGGATACTAATCGTACCATCCAACCCCAACTCGATTTTTTCAAATTCTGGTATGACAATGGGTCCGTTTTCCCCTAGTACAGGCAACCCTGACCCTGTAAATAATTCACCGTTAGTACCTATGGTCAAATTCCCGGCACGGGTATAACGCTCTTCGCCATCAGCCCCTTGCACAGCAATCCAGCCATCGCCACCAATAGCCACATCCAGATCATTACCTGTTTCCATCAATGGTCCCTGGTCAAATGATTGACCAGGGCTTTCAGTCATGGCATAAGCTCGACTTGGGTAAAACTCACCAAACACAGGCATAGAGCGCGCCTGCTCAAAATCTCTGCGAAAACCTGTTGTCGTAATATTGGCGAGGTTATTAGCATGTATCCGTTGACCAAGCATATTTTGTACTGCTCCAGTCATGGATACATAAAGGGCTTTATCCATTGGCTCCTCCCGCGGCAACTTGCTTCACTTTAATTCATATATATCGATTACCTGCAAGGGACATGCCTAGCTTCTAACAACTAATGATAGAAAGGGGAAAGGGTTAAACGGACAAATTAAATCCTGTAAAGCAGGACAGATGAGGCAAAACCATGCCTCATCCTTGCTTGCAAAAGAGCCTTAAAAAGCAGCGTTAGATACACTCTGCTTAAAGGCTGAATTAGCGGAGGTTGATAATAGTTTGTGTAATAGCATCTTCTGTTTCAATGGTTTTCGCATTAGCTTGATAGTTTCGTTGAGCAATAATTAAGTTCACCAGCTGTTCAGCAATATCAACATTTGCTTCTTCCAAAGTACCAGAACGAATCCCTCCAAACACACCAGCTTGTGGCGAGCCTATGACCGGCTCCCCCGAAGCAAAAGACTGTGCCCATGAGGTATTACCAATTGGCGTAAGACCTTGATTATTGGCAAAGTTAGCTAGCGCAACCTGACCCAACAATGATGTTTGTCCATTACTGTATCGGGCAAATACTATCCCCTCATCATCGACATCCAGCTCAGTAATATTGCCTACCGCAAAACCATTTTGAGTTAGACTGTCTACCGCAAAGGCATTACCAAACTGAGTGGAGTTTTCAATATCAATCACAAAGTTGGAACTGGTCGGAGGATCAGGTAACGGCAAGACATCACCACCTGCTGAGGTATTTATCGGTCCTAACGCTGTAATTGGATTACCGTCTGCATCAAGGGGAGTCCAGTTTGTAATCACAATACTGGGTGGCGGATCAATTAAGTTACCTTCTCGGTCAAACTGGACAGAATACCTAGCACGGGTTGCTGCCCCCCCTGGCACCACAGGGTCACCCACATCCTGACCATCCACTTGCACATACAGGCTCCACTCTGACACATTAGGGTTGACGGTACTGGCACGCTCTTTTACATAATAAAGTGTCGCGTTATGTGAATTACCCAGGCTATCAAACACCTCTACTTGTGTTGCATGGTTGTATGTGTCCGGATCAATGGGATCAAAAGAGTTTTCTATAAATGGCACATAAGCCAATGGAAAGTTGAAAATATTAGAAGCTGTTGCAGGTGCTGTTGGGGTCACTAGCTGAAAACTTTCTTCAACCTGAAAATCAACTTCCCCTCCTACTGTAGCTGCTCCACCATCTGCTACGACCACAGCTGCACCTGCATTAGTAAAGGTTGTTCCTGTAGCACCTTGTACCGAGACATTAGTTCCGGTACTACTAATTGCAACAGAAATATCATCACCTAAATTATTAAAGACCCTGATTTCACTAGGAGCAACAAATGAAGCACTAATATCTGTCAAGTTAGCAATAGCAGTTGCAAGCTCACTGGCATCATTCACACTGGCCAGACTTACCGCCTGACCATTAATCGTAATGGAAGCCCCCGCTGGTGCTGCACCTCCATAGGGTAAAGTGCTTACGTCAATTTTTACTCTGGTACTGGCACTGGCAGTAATAACTTGAGATAAGTTGCTTAACTCTGCTGCAATTGCTCGAGCAGACCGATTAGCAGCAGAAGGAATAGCGACTGTCGATATAGTGGTAGCTGGTGTTGTCGATATATCCTGAATATCCAAAGAACCGGCAGTATAGCCATTGGCCGTACCTGCTTGAGCATTGCCAATAATGGCCCCATTGGCAGCACTGGTGCTTCCTCTTCGCTCCAAAACAGCCTCGCGCGAATCGACATTAAAACTAATATCAATATTACTGGTCTGCCTTGGGTCCTGAAATTGATCCCCTACTTGCAGGTCCGATAAAATACCTGGAATAATATTGCCTTGCCTATCTGCCGCAAAACCTTGCAAAAATGCTCCGCGATTATTAATCAGGTTACCGTTTTTATCGATGCCAATAATGCCCTGGCGTGTATAGGTTTGCCCGGTATTATCCCGCATAATAAAAAAACCAGTGCCATCAATGGCTAAATCCAGGTTTCTTTCCGTCGGCTTAATATTACCCTGATTAAACTGTTGAGCAATAGTTTGCACTAACACACCATTACCAGGAGAGCGACTACTTCCGCCTAATATTTCACGTGCATAAACATCATGAAATTCAGCGCGTGAAGCTTTAAAGCCGATTGTTGCAGAATTCGCAATGTTATTACCAATTACATCCAGATCAGTGGAAGCGGCTTTAAGCCCACTTAAGCCAGTATTAAACGCCATATTGCGCTCCTTTATTCATTAATTCCGTCAAGGATGCATAATGAATCTTGCAAGAAACATTAATTTTTTATGCGTCATGTTATGCGCACTCTCCCTAGCGCTAATCCTAACGGGTTAGCAAAGCTGCTCCAATTTTCTTCCCAGCAATTGGCAACCTTTTAAAAAACACCGACTAAAAAGGATAACAACTCATTTATTTTTTATTTAATTAGATATTTTTCGCACGATTTTTTATTGTCATAAAAAATCACCACTCCAAAATAAATAACGAATAATATAACCAATAAGCTTTCGTCATATTTAAAGTATCCGCTTAACATCACTTAACTTAACCGAGCCAACACCCGCTAAATTCAATGTTAAATCATTAAATGTACCCAGGGTTACGCTATCCACATTCGTACTCATCATTGTTGATAACGCAATTCCTTGATTATCTAACACGCCAGATGCTCTAAAGCTGTACACTCCAGATGGCATAGCCTGACCATTACTGTCTTTGCCATCCCATGTAAAATCCACTGCACCTGCCGGCTGTAAGCCTAAATCGACCTGTCTGACTAACACACCCGAGCTATTAAAAACATCGACTCTCACAGGACTTGAGGCAGGTAAATCAACAACACCTTGTACATCACTCCCAGCATTTAGTTGTGTGCGAGATGTCTGAACCAAAACAGAACGACCTACTAACGCGGACGCTTGTAATGCCTGGCTGGAAGTGAACGCTGAAGACATATTGGTCACAGTTTGATTTAAATTAGTAATCCCTTCCACTGTACTAAACTGCGCCAGCTGAGCGATAAAATCTTCATTTTTTTGCGGGTTTAATGGATCCTGATTTTTTAACTGTTCAATCATTAATGTTAAAAATTGATCCTGACCCAGCTCCTTATTGCCTTTAGCCGATGAAGGATTCTCTAGTGTATATTTATCAACAACAGCGTTAGCTGTCGTATTTTGGGTCTGATTAATTGTACTCATGAGAGCACCTCGCTCACCTTAGTGCTAACCACAAAACGATCAGCCATATTACTGACCTAACGTCAGAACCTTTTGCAACATCGTTTTCGCTGTATTCATAATTTCAACATTGACTTGAAATGAACGGGACGCTGAAATCATATCTGTCATTTCTTCAACCACATTAATGTTTGGATAGTACACATACCCCTTTTCATCGGCCTTAGGATGATCAGGTTCATAACGTGCCTGAGGCGTTGCCTTACTCTCAACAATCGCTTGCACCATCACACCTCGTCCCTGCTGCTGGTACAACGTATTTTCATCATCAAAGACAGAGCCTTGCCAAAATGGATCTTCATTAACGCGTGTTTGCATGATTTTAAAAAATGGTTTGCGTCCTTGATACACTTCATTAATACTACTGCTGGCTGTTTCTGCATTGGCAACATTACTGGCAATGGTATTTAAACGCACAGACTGAGCCGACATACCACTTCCGGAAATATTGAATATATTGGTTAAAGACATAACTAGTTACCCTTAATTGCTGTTTTTAATGATTTAAAGCTACCATTTAAAAACTCAAAACCGGCCTGAAAATCCATTGCATTACGGGCAAATAGCGAGTGTTCTTGTTGAGTATCCACTGTATTACCATCTATCGCAGGTTGAATTGGCGTTCGAAAAAGTACTTCAGGTCCACTATATTCTGTAGGTACTGTTTGTAAGTGATGCTCGTTTGTCGTATTAAGCGGCAATTGATTGCCACTGGGTGAACCATCGACAGCTTGTTTAAGAGCTTGCTTAAAGTCTATATCTCTGGCTTTAAAACCTGGGGTATCTGCATTGGCAAAATTATTAGCGATGATTTCTGCTCTTGCTGCACGAATTTGTAGCGCATAAGGGTGCACACCTAATGCATTATCAAAACTGATAGCCATAAATACTCCCTTGCCAAACAAACCGAGTAATTTTCTACTTGGTCTAAACGCAAAGCCCATGCCACTAATTTTTTTCTTTGATTATCAGACAGTTAATCTCTATCTGTCACACTGTAACCAGGCAAACGGCAACTCATTTCCTTCGATTCAAGACGAAGCGTTACCGCTTAAAAGGCTCTGGTTTATTCGAGGAAGGTTTTATTGAGGAAGTTGGTTTTGTGGTAGAGGTAGTCATTGTTCGAGTTCGTGTTGTTGTCGGATCTTTAACCGAAGCTGTTGCTCTTGTGGTAGACCGTTTGGCCTCAGAAGAGGAGGACTGTATGCGGCTTGTGGTTTTTTCAGCACGCGCAAATACATCTGTTTTATCAGATTTTGCCATGTACATTATACCTGGCCGGCACTGTACCATTTCATATAAATCAGACAAGCCATTTAAAGCTTCAGACGCCCCCAAAAATAGAAAGCCTCCAGGCTTTAATGTCTTATAAATTCGGCTTAAAATATCCAGCTTTAGCTCAGCAGAAAAGTAAATCAATACGTTCCGGCAAAAGACAATGTCAAAGCGGCCTAAACTTGTATAACTTTCTTGCAGATTAATAATACGAAACTCAACACGCTCTTTTATATGGGGTTTAACTACCCAACGCTTTCCTTGTAATGCGGTAAAGTAACGATTCAGACGCTCATCAGACAACCCTCGACCCAATGCAAGAGAGTCATATTCTCCAGCCATCGCTTCAGCCATGACTTTACTTGATAAGTCAGTTGCGACAATTTTTACATCGCCTTTTAACATACCTAAATTATTACGCTCAAACTCATCAATGGCCATTGCTATTGAATAAGGTTCTTGTCCTGTAGAACAAGCGGCTGACCAAATACGAATATTCTGTTGACGTCGCTCCTTGACAAGTTCAGGCAATATTCTGTTTTTTAACACATCATAAGGGTAATTATCCCGAAACCATAATGTCTCATTGGTGGTCATCGCATCAATAACTTTGCCACGCAAATCGCCTCGAGGATTTTTTTCAATCTGCGAAACCAACTCTGTGAGAGAGTTGATATTATTTTCCGCTAAAATTTTTCTTAAACGACTTTTTACTAAATATTCTTTATTTTTACCTAAAACAATGCCACTACTTTTTTCCAAAAAAAGACTAAACACTTCGAAATCATTCGTAGGGACCGTTCGCTTCGGTTGAGAACCAAATTCAGCCACAGAAATTACCCCATTTCGATGCTAACCTGTAATTAACCCGTTAATATTTGGATTCGTTCCATGACCGCCCCCGCTAATAAGTCGGGATTAAACTTGGCAATAAAATCATTCGCCCCCACTTTTTCCACCATGGCTTTATTAAATACACCACTCAATGATGTATGCAGCACGATATGCATATCATTAATACGCGGATCATTCCTAATAGCAGAGGTTAACGTGTAACCATCCATTTCAGGCATTTCTATATCAGAAACAATCATAAGGAGTTCATCTGTAGGACTAGTACCACTGTCAATCAAGTCCATAAGGTATTCTAAAGCCTCACGACCATCATTTTTGGCCACAACCTCAATGCCCAACGACTCTATACAACGTTGTACTTGTTTGCGCGCTATTGCTGAGTCATCAACAATTAATATTTTCTTATTCGCTAAGTCATCGGTTGGCTCATGACGAACAACATCCTCTGAAAGTTCTTCATTCATTGGAGAAACTTCCGCAAGAATCTTTTCAACATCAATGATCTCAACCAGCTTATCATCCACCTTAGTTACTGCGGTTAAGTAATGATCTCGCCCTGTTCCCTTGGGTGGGGGATGTATTTCTTCCCAATTCATATTGACAATGCGATCGACCATTCGCACCAAAAAGCCCTGAACTTTCATGTTGTACTCAGTAATGATCACAAAACAGTTTTCAACATCTTCCAGAGCACTTCGACCAGTTGCCATATTCATATCCAATATAGGAATTGTGCCTCCTCTGATATTGGCAACACCTCTTACAATAGGACTGCTTTTCGGCATAATCGTCATCTTAGGGCACTGCAATACTTCCTTAACTTTAAATACATTGATGCCGTATAACTGACCACCATTCAGTCTAAACAACAGTAATTCAAGTCGGTTCTGCCCTACCAGTTGAGTTCGCTGGTTAACACTGTCTAATACACCAGCCATGAAACCACTCCTACATGATTAACAAACACTTTAAGCCTGAAACCGGCATAGCAGTTGCTTTAAATTAATAAACCGCTGCATATCTACGATTTTCACTAAGGCCTATTGCTGCTTATGAACTATACAAATAGCATAGGACAATTTAGTCTCATACGTCAGTATTTTGCATTGGGCTTGTTGCTCTACCTATATTCATATACCTGCTTAGCCAGTCCACTCAATGACCAAGTGCAACAGGCAGCCCATCGATACCTGCTAAACAAGCTGCAGCCACTACTAGCGCAATCGCCTTCAATAACCTATAAAATTCGTATTAATCCGCTGGATCAGCGATTAAGGTTAGCCTTATGCCAGGCACCTCTTTTGGTCAGCCAAAATAGACACAGTAAGTCCTATGGACGAATTACACTGGCCATTGACTGCCCAAATATCTGGCAAGTTTATGTCACTTCAGAGGTGAGCATTTTCCGGCAAGTACTTGCCAGCAGACGTACCATTCCAAAAAAACGACAAATCACTGACGCAGACTTAATGTGGCAGACCGTTGATATCAGCAGATTACGCCATGGCTATTTCACCGAGCAAGCGCCTGTTATCGGTAAAATAGCAACCAAAACAATTACATTAGGACAAGTGATTAGTCGTCGACATATTGACACAGCGACTATAATCACTAAAGGCACAAAAGTTGCGATAATTGCTTCAGCAGCACATTTTGCCGTTAGATCATTTGGAATAGCACTCTCCGATGGTAAACCTGGTGAGCGAATAAAGGTGCGTAATAACAGAAGCAAACGCGTGGTCGAAGGCATCGTCAAGGATAGCAACACAGTACAGGTTTTGTTCTGAATTTTTTTGCAAAATGGCTATTAAAGTAATTTCAATGATGGCCGCTATTATTCATAGTGAGTGGTCATTCTAAGGGTAAGGTAGTCATCATGGTTAATGATATCAATGGTCCCAATACGTCTTCATCAGACCTAATAGGCGCCCAAAAGCGAGCCCAGCAACGGGTCAGTGGGCCCGAAAATACGTCTTTAGAGCAATCCTCCAACCAGTCCGTTGGGGAACAGGCTAGTGCCGATAAAAAGCCTGTTTCTGTGGAGCTTAGTCAACAAGCTCAGGACTTAAAGAAATTGCAGGACCAAGTTGCTCAGCAGGACGGCGTTGACTCAGAGCGTGTCCAGCAGCTTAAAGCTGATATTGCTGCAGGACGCTATCAGGTTAATGCAGAGCAAGTTGCTAATAAGCTCATAGACTTTGAAGGGTTTTAACCTCACGTTAAGCTAGACAACTGGAATGACCATTATGCCCACTACCCACTCACTCAAACAGTTTGAAACATTACTACTTGCAGACTTACAGCTTTTTGACCATTTAATTTTAACCCTCAAGGCTGAACGTCAAGCACTAAAAGAGCGTGATTATTCCAACCTTGAGGCTCACATTAGTCGAAAGCAGTCATATCTAACATCCATTAGCCAAAATGCAAATCAACGATCCAAGTTATTTGCTTCGCTCGGCTTAATCCCAGATGCCACGGGTTTTCAGCAACTCCTCACCTTTTGTGATAAAGCCCAAAAAGAGCACCTGGAGTCACTTTGGAATGCTTTACAAAGTAAGTTGAAAGAAAGCAAACACTGCAATGAAACCAATCACCGAATCATTAGCCGTACACAGTTGGTAGTGGAACGTTTTCTCCGTATTTATCGAGGCCAGCCTTTAACGCAAAAAGCGCTATATGCCAAGCAAGGGCAAACGATTAATGATGCAACTGGAAGGTTAATTGGTACTGCTTAGGGTCTGTTAACATTTTAGAGATAGATACTTGGGAGCTGGCTTATTCACCAGCTCTAGTTTATACCTACCACTGATCAATTCCTGCCAGTCGTTCATAAATTATGACCGAGATATATTTATTTATGAGCATCTCTAAAAATGCACTTTTTTAGGGATACCTTTATAATTAAGCCATGAGAAATAAGTAACCTGTTAATCAACGATATAAAAAAGAAATACTTTTAGTTTACTTTAAAACTTATTTTAATAATTAAAATATTCAGGGATGTGGGTGGTATGATCAGTTTTTCAGATTGGGATTCAAGTGAGAAGTATCAAGTCCTACAAACACCTCAAGAAATATATCGTCAACTACTTGCAATCTGTGAAAGTAAGAAACGAGTTCGCCTTGATTTCCCATCAGAAAACAGCACATTTTCTGCAACAATCACTGCAGTTAATGATGATGCGTGTCACTTTACGTTGTCTGATATTACACCTGCTCATGGTGAAGGCCTGATAAAAAAGAATATGTCATTTAATTTACAATGTATTTATCAGGGTATTGAGGTCATCTGTCAAAAATTATCGGCTTTATCTTCCTCGATTATGGCAGACACTACAACAGCCGCCCCCCATGATGTAATTATTCCATTTCCTGAAAGGGTCCGCTATTTACAACGACGTAGTGCTTACCGTGCTGTCATTCCCGCTCACACATTTATACGCGTAACCCTTATCGCTCAACAACCGAAACCCACTTTTTTAAGTGGTCAATTACTGGACTTATCAATAACGGGCTGCCAACTACAACTGATAACAACACCTGCTGAACATCCAGCACTTGCCGTCGGTGATATATTCGATCATGTACAATTTATTACCCCAACAGATCACCCCATTGATTGTCAGGGAGAAATTCGGCAAGTCAGCATTAAAGATCAACAGCATATTAATATCGGCATAATGTTTTTACAGCTATCCGGTCTTAATCAGCGTTATCTACAACTTTATGTCAATCAATTACAGCGCTGGGCTAATCGCGAAGATGAAATCGTTCCAGACGCTTAACATCAGCAGGCACATCAACATCCCATAACTCAGGCAATAACTGGTAAGACACTTGTAAACGGTTTAACTTAACCAATGTATTACTAAGTAGCTGAGGAGTACTCCAGGGCATATTAAAGAAGAGTTCGGGAATAAAGCGGCTTAAACCAAGTAATACGTAACCACCATCTGCCGCAGGGCCAATTACCGCGTCACTCTTATGCTCTAACGCACTAAACGCTCGTAAAATATAGTCTGAAGTAAGGACAGGGCAATCACTGCCAATAATTAAAACATGATTCGCCTGGGTTAGGTTTAACTTTAATGCATTTGCCAAACGTTCGCCTAAGTCATTCCCCTGTTGTAAACATAGTGGCCATTGCTCAGAATAATAACGACTGAGCTTATCAGATGCTATTAATGGTTCTGTCAGGCAAAGTTGAACTTTAATGGATACTGGTAGCTGTTGCATCATCATCAATGTTCGATCTAGCAACCATTGATGAACCGATAATGCTCTCTGTTCTCCTAGTGCAGGAATCAAGCGAGTTTTCACTGCACCCGCTCGAGGTGGTTTGGTAAATAATATAACCAGTTGTTGCATATTAATCGTTAATGCTCATTATTATGGGAAATATTATTTTTGGTTGAGTAATCACTGATTTTTATATCATGACTGTCTCTAATATAATATTTTCGCCACAGCTTTTCTGGCGCAACACCAAAATAAAAACAACACCGAATCCACCACATTAATAACACCGTGCGAAAAATACCATCCTGCTCCCAGCGTCGGCTGGAGGTAGTCACTGGGCTATGAATACAGACAGGTTTACTTTGTTGTCGTAGACGATTGCATAAATCGATATCTTCCATAAGCGGAATAGCCAAGAAACCACCGATGGCTTCAAAAAAATCCCGCCTGACAAAAATAGCCTGATCACCTGTTGCAATACCTGTGAGTTGCGAACGCTTATTCATCATGAAAGCAATACAATGAAGAAGCCAATGTTGTCCAGAAAGACGAACATCAAAACGCCCCCAATCATTTTTACTGCAACTGAAGACCTGCTTAATCAGCTCATCAGCAAGATCAGGCAAGACTGTATCTGCATGTAAAAACAATAATACATCACCTGTTGCCAACTCAGCGCCATACTGCATCTGTATTGCTCGCCCAGGTGCACAAGAAGTTAAACAGTCCACCATCGATCTCGCATAATCTACTGTTTTATCCTGGCTCCCACCATCAATCAAAATAACTTCATGCCCTCGATGACGTAAAGGCTGTAAAGCTCTTAGGAATGGTTGAATTCCTTTTGCTTCGTTTAATGTAGGTACAATAATTGATAATTTCACTTGTACACACCCTACCACTTTCCTTGGAGATGTCTTATTTCAATATATCACTCACATAACACTCGCATTGCTTCACCCTAAACGGTATGCCTTTTGTTAAAGACATGGCTCTAGCCAGGGTGCAAAACATATCAACTATAGAGACCGAGTAGAGCAACGAATAATTGCACAGTGATGTGACTGCAAAGGACACCTTTAAGCATTTTTAGATTAAAACAGTGGTATATTGCAGATCATTAAATGAGAAGAGCGTCCCTGAGAGGAATCGAACCTCCGACCTAGCGCTTAGGAGGCGCTTGCTCTATCCTACTGAGCTACAGGGACTTAAAGCCTTTGAAGAGGCCCAATGATACAAACTCACCAGCTAAATGCAACTTTTCTTGCGGTGTAAAAATCAAGCACTCATTTTGCACTTAATATGGCAAGCTACTTTACCCAGAACGGGCATGATATATCTTATTTTTTTGGCATTGGCCCAACCCAAAGTGCTGGGTCAACGCGGGTTGTAAACCAGTTCATACGCCAATCTAAATGAGGTCCAGTTACTCGACCAGTTGCGCCTACCTTAGCAATAACATCCCCTTGCTTAACTTTAGTTCCAACGTTAACCAACACTTTACTAAGGTGTAAAAAGCTTGAGAAAACCCCATGCCCATGGTCAATAATCAGTGTTCCGCCAGAGAAGTATAAGTCAGGTTCAGCCAATACAACAGTACCACCAGCAGGCGCAACCACCTTAGCACCAACAGGTGCAGCAACATCAACACCAAAGTGTGGACGGCGTGGCTCTCCATTAAAAACCCGCTGGCTGCCATAAACACCACTAATACGTCCCGTGAGTGGCCAAATAAAGGGCTGCGCAAAATAAGAATAATCAGTTTCCACTGCTCTTGAATTTGCGACCAGTTTACTTTCTCTTCTTATTCGTTTGAGAAAAGACTCAGGAGGCGTTACCATTTTTTGTGGCACCCCCTTAATACGCTGGATATTATACTTGCGTTTTTTTAACTTAAGTTTATGAGATTGTGGCTTACCATCAGGGCTTATAACAATAAACTGCTGATCCAATACAGCATCACGCCCAAAACCAATGACAAAATACCCCCCATCATTCACAGAGATCAGCTTTTCCTGGTATTTAACCTGACTGCCTTGCGTCACTTTTCCCAATAATAAGCTACCTTGTGTCCTATCTCCCTGTAGTGAAAGCAATTTGGCATGTGTTGCAGAAAGTGGCAAGAATAGCGACAATAGTAGGATAGTTTTGAAAAAGCCTGTAGAACCCATAGACTTTTTTTGGGGACGCTGAAGTGACACAGGAAAACTCATAATTTGACCGTCAAATAAGACACTAGTAGTTAAGCCAGAGTGGTTAATAACTCACTGTGGCATGGCACTTTTTATATTGCAACCATCATTTTGATGAAACTGCTCACAGTACAGTTAAATTACCACCGGCAAAGCCGGTGGCTTATACGGGTGAGCCCCTCAAAGGGGCTATATATGAGTCGCTAAAGCGACAAGTTCATCTGGTCAAAATATTTATCCCTACTATCTTGATTTCGAATATATTCCCTCACCAGCTTTTCATCCAAACCAACCGTTGATACAAAGTAGCCCCTCGCCCAAAATCTCTCTCCTTTAAAATTTCTTACTTTGTTTCCATACTGCCTGGCTATTAATATGGCACTCTTACCCTTGATATATCCTACCACTTTTGACACAGCATATTTTGGTGGA
>NZ_AUAF01000006.1 GCF_000428585.1 Zooshikella ganghwensis DSM 15267
CTTAACACCACCTGATCTATATTTTTCTACGTAAGAACGTAAGGTTTCGTCATCGATGAGTAATGCATCTTTAACTTGGTTTAGCTTCCATCCGCTACCAAGCAAAATCACTGCATTGATTTTATACGCTGCATGACGATTGCGCTCAGCCCTATGAGCTATGCGCAACGCCTTTAATTCTTCTTCTGTGAGCCAAAATCCTTTCATGGTCGCAAAGGATATACAATTTCCCTTGTTAAATCAAAAGATTAAACCTAATTCTCAAACGCTATGGGTATATAAGCGAAAGCTAACGGATTAGACCAAAGTCTATACTTCGTAACTTAAAAATTAGTTGAAAGTGAGTATGGAATAGGTTAGCGTGACTTTGATA
This sequence comes from Zooshikella ganghwensis DSM 15267, assembly GCF_000428585.1. Lineage (GTDB taxonomy): Bacteria > Pseudomonadota > Gammaproteobacteria > Pseudomonadales > Zooshikellaceae > Zooshikella > Zooshikella ganghwensis. Next base: position 374 of record NZ_AUAF01000006.1, read on the forward strand.
AAAAATATTACATTGATATATAAAATATAAATACGGAAAAAAGAAGAGTCTAATAGTATAAAGACTAATACAGGGGGTTGTAATGAGAGATCATCTACTTTTTTTGATGACTCTTCTGCTGTTATCTTTTAATAGTGTATCTGCAGAAAGGTTGAAGCCATTAGAGGTGAATACCTTTAAAATTGCTAATGGTCGACTGTATCACGTCGATAAAAAAAGTCACTCTACAGTTATAAATCACTCTGCTGAACATTCAAACAATAAAATTCTACTTAAAAGAGCTGAAAGTAACTATTACGATCATAGTGATCAATACGAACATTACCAGCAAGTTTATAGAGGGATAGATATTGAAGGTTCTGGCTTAATACTTAGTAAAAATAATCATCATAACGCTCAAGTTCTTTACCAGAAATTATTTAAAAATTTAGAAAGAGATATTGTAACTACAGCAGAACCACCCGATTTTACTCTAGACAAAGTTAAGCTTTGGCTTGTTGAAAACTATTTAAAGAGACAACAGGCTGTGAGTGATTGGCAACTCACAGGTTATACAGTTAAACCTGCTATTTATATTGATTCAAATGATAAGGCCCACTACAGCTATAAAGTTGAGTTTTTAGCGCGTTCCCCATCTATTATTAAGCCAATAAGAGAAAAACTGTTTTTAGATCCCTATTCTCAAACTATCATTGCCCGTCAAGACCTAATTAAATACGAAAGTGAACGTATTGCTGGTAGTGGTTATGGAGGAAATAAGAAGGTTGGTTATCGTCAATATAGTCAGCCGAACTATTTAAACAGAAATGATACGGCATTAGAAGCAAATACATTTTTAGTAAGTTACGATGGGGTAGCTACTTGCACAATGGATCAAGATAATGTGCAAGTTCTGGATGCCAGTCAGGATGATGCTATTAAAACGCCTTATCGCTATCCCTGCTCATTGTCTGGACAGCACGATGAGACTCAAATCAATGAAGCTTACGGTGTAAAGAGTGATGCTCAATTTCATGGTCAGGTAGCGTATCAGTTATTTGACCGTTTACCGTTTATTCATAAAGGGCCTCTTGGTAAGCATGGAGGGAAGAAGAAACCCGTCAAGATTCGTGTACATTCGGGCTCTAAATTAGATGATGGGTTCTGGGATGGAGAGTATATTAATTTGGGGGATGGTGATAAGTACTTTTATCCTTTGGTTTCTTTGGATTCTATTACGCATGAGCTAGCTCATGGTTTTCTTGAAACATACTCAAAACTTGAAGGTGATGCTGGTCACTCATTTGGTATCAGTGAGTCATTTGCAGATATTGCAGGTGAAGCAGCAGAATATTTATTAGGGAAAACACAAAGCTCTAACCTTAATGATTGGCTCTTTAATAAAGAGTCATTTAAGCAAGGAAAAGCCGCTCGTTATTTTGAAAAACCTTCTCAAGATGGTAAGTCAATCGATAGTGCTAAACACTATCATTGGCAACAAAATGGTCACTACTCAGCGGGTGTTTTTAACAAAGCATTTTATCATCTTATTAATGACAATAATGGATGGACTCCACTTGAAGGATTTGAATTATTTGCTCTGGCTGCAGTAAATTGCTGGGGCGATTACCCAAGTTTTACTGAAGCAGCACAGTGTGTATTAGACCAAGCCAAAAACTTGAATGTTTCAGATACAGCGCTAGCAGGGAAAACAATTGAAGAGCTTGAAAAAGAAATTATGTCTGCTTTTGCTAAAGTAGATGTGTATGTGCTGAGTAATACGGGGAGCCATGCTTTGTTTGACTATAGTGTCTCTTACCGTGAAGTTACCTTTACTAATTTGAGTCACCAGTGGGGTCGTGTGAATGGCTCTTCTTTTGTAAAATGGCACTGGGATTTTGGTGATGGGCTTACACAAATTGAAACTAACTCAGCTGCATTAGTAGAACATCAATATAAGGAGGATGGCTCCTATAAAGTCACACTCACCGTAGAGGATAGTTCAGGAAATCAATATACATACAGTAAGACAATAAGTTTAACGCCACATTATTGTACGCCTTCGGGTAATCCTGGTGATCAAGATTTTATCAAACAAGTTAGTTTAGTGAGTACAGCTCTAGGTCAACAATTAGGGCCTGTTACCTTGCAAGAAACCTCGGGTTATGGGAAGTATTTGAATACTCCTTTTAAAGTAAATGCGGGTGAAAATTTTACTATTAAGCTAAATAAAGAGAGTAATAGCTATAGTCATTATTGGTCAGTTTTTATTGATTCTAATGGCGACGGTGATTTTGCTGATGAAGGCGAGTTAATTACTGAGTTTAAGAGTAAAGAGAACATAAGCTCACAAATAACTATACCTTTAATGCCCGCTAACGCCAGTACGCGAATGCGTATTGCCATGAGTTGGGGAACGAAAATAAAAAATCCTTGTGATTCACTCAAGGTTGGGGAGTTTGAAGACTATCTGCTTATCAATGGTGGGACGGATACTCATCCAGATCCGCTAGTCAGTTTTAGCTTCAGAAAGGTAGAAGATACTGTTTATTTTAAAAATACTTCACGATATCTACCTGATGAAATGGATTGGCAGTGGCAAATCAATGGTCAAACTTTCAGTGGTAAACCGGCATTTAACAGCGAAATCTCACATCAATTTGAAGTACCAGGAGAAGGTGAGCCTCCAATTTCTTACCGGGTATCACTTGTTTTGAATGGTATATATACCAGTGATGTGGCAGAAATTACTTTTGAAAATGAAGCAGATACTTCAGGCTTGCCGCAAGGTTATTGTAACGCACAAGGCAGTTATGCTTTTTACGCCTATATAAATAAATTTGGACTCGGAACATTTTTGAATAGTTCGGGGAATAGTGGTGGCTATCAAAACTACACAGATCAAACAATTTCTTTAAAAAAAGGAAATACATATTATTACGCTTTAACACCATATTATTCATGGGGTAAGAAAGATTCTTATGCGGGTATTTGGATAGACCTTAACCGAAATGGTCGTTTTGAAGATAATGAAAAACTGGTAACAGAATCAAACTTTAGAGAAACTATTGCAGATAGTTTTTTGATACCAGTAACAGCAAGCACAGGTTTAACTAAAATGCGTGTAATATTGAAAAGTAATGAGCGTCCCAGTGCTTGTGGCACATTTGGTCATTTTTTGAATGGCATAGGCGGGGAGGTAGAAGACTATATTGTTAATTTACAATAGTATGATTTTGCCTTAACAAAATAAGTCGTCAAAGATACGGTTTAGTTCGTCAATAATCACCAGTTAAAGATATCTGTTTGGTTAGAATAATTAAAATGTATTCACTGAAGTTAATAGGTGTCTTTTTCTGTGAAAAAAATAAAACAGAATAACTATTACTAAATTGAGCAATCAACACTATACCCACAGTGAAGGTTTTTTTAGGGGCGGCTGTCAAGCGATGAAGCCCCTGGAGCTTATATAAATAAGTGACTGGGGTGGCAGTAAACTGCATTCCCACCATCCTTGGTGGTCAAGAGCCTGACAACAAAACCTAAAATTGATTCGCGAAGGGTATAAAAAGCATAAAGAGGACTCCGTCGTGAAACTTAATAAACTCTCATTTGCTATCGCTGCCATAGCGATGTCAGGGGCATTATGGCTAGGTAATCCAGCCTGTGCTGTTGAACACCGTTTATCTGCGCCTGTTGAGGAGTTAACGCCTTCGTTTAATAAGGCACGAGATCATATTGACAAAGTCATAGGTAAGAAAAGTAATGCTGTCAAATTAGACCTTTCTGACCAAAAACAATATGATTATATTTTAGAGCATTTACGCCTAACGGGTACTACCAGAGAAAAGTCGCCACAGTTATATAGAATGTTGGAGCAGTCTAAAAAAGAGCACACATTAAAACGTGAATATCATAAAATGCTGAAGTCAGGCGTAGCAAAAGACAGAGCTATTTCATTATTGAGTGCTAATAACAATGAGCAGATTAATTTAGCGAGAATTTTAACGAATAATAAACCTAAAGATATTTTTCATCGAATTCAAGATTTGGATGCGGGTAAAAATGTCAAAACGAAAAAGAATGAAATGCTGGCAAAAGCTAGGACCAGTATTACAGGTAAAATGACGTATACTTATACCAGTGCTGTTGTAATGGGACCTCATCCAGATGACCCCAAAAAGATGATTAAACTGGGGCATCCAGGAGGAATACATGCATTTGCAGGAAATGCAAATAATGTGGTGGCTTATAGTCCAGTAACCGATGAAATTATTAGCGCTGTTTACGATGATGGAGATTTGTTAACTGTTGAATCGATAGTGATATATGAAGATGCTGATGGTAATAAAGGTCATTATGTCACAAGGTCTAAAAAAACAGTCAGTGAGTATAAAGCGAAGAAAAAAGGAGAAAGTTCAAATGGTGAACTTGATCTCATAGCACCTGTGGATAAAAATGAAGATAATAAAATACAGGTATGTTTAAATCGAGATCATGGTGACTGTGATTATGAGCAAATGTATCCTGCTAATACGCCAAATGATAAGCTATTAATTAAACTTCCCTTTCAAGGAACAATTACAATACCGCATAAAGTAAAAAAAATATATAAGCCTTCTGAAGTACCCGCCGACTCATTCGTAACTGGAAAAACAAATATTTGGATATCAACCAATACTGGAGAACATGCCCAGTTAGTTGATCCTGCAACCGGAAAAACTTTTGTCGACTTTATGGACCCACCTCGTGAGGTAATGATTGATGGTAGGCCACATACTATTATTTCCTGGGACATCCCTAGAGAACAGGCTGTATTCGGTACTGCGACAATGTATAAACGGTTCAAAAATGTTGAGTGGGAGATCCATATTATAGCAGATGTTAATCTCATGTTTTATGAAGGGATAGAACCATTTACCGTGGATATTACTGCCGATAATAGCCAAACACCTTCACATCAATGGGTTATTGAAAGTCGAATGCCTTTTATGTATTTCGAATATAGCTGTATGGCAAAAGGTACACTGATTACAATGGCTGATGGTACACAAAAACCTATTGAGCAAGTCATGATTGGTGACCAAGTGCAAGCTAATGGCTTAGTTATGAGTGTTGAAGATACTTCCATTGGTAATGAAGTTTTACCGATGGTTCGCATCAATACTAAAGATGGAAAATCTGTATTATTAACGGAGACTCACCCAGTACTCACTAAAAATAGAGGTATTGTTTGGGCGCAGGAAGTTCGGCAGGGCGACCAGTTAATTACCCAGCAAGGTACTACATCTGTTATAAAGGTGGCTAATGAAAACTATAACGATACAGTACATAATCTAAAACTAGCTAAGCTCGAAGATTCAAAAGTCGTACTGGCAACGGATTCAAAAGCTGTGTTTGCTAATGGTCTGTTAGTAGGAGGAATTACTATGCAAGCAGATTACTCCTTTAAAGATCAACAATCGTTAACGGTTGAACAGCAATTACAACAAATCCCTGAACGCTGGCATCAAGACTTTTTGAATAACCAGTAATTACCTAAAGATATCAGTAACTGTGTGAAAAGCTGTACATCACATACACGGTTACTGATTCTGAGTTTTTCCTTCATGAATAGCAGGGCGTTATTAATCAATTAGTGAGCATACCTAAAAATGTGATTTTTAGACGTGCCCAGACGTAAACGCTAAATTTAAGGACATATATTGATGAAGATAAAAAAGTATAACTTCATCCAGGCCATGGTACTTACAGCAGGGGTGAGTTTAGCTTCTACAGCAAGCTTTGCAACTGAAATACCAGGCATCGATAATGATAATATTCCTTTGGGGACAGCCTATCATAGTAAAAAAGGTGGATTTTATGGTTTTCAAGCCGTTAACGGTGATATAGATGAAAGCTATGGAAATACTGAATCGGAAATTCGCTTTGCGGTTGATCTAGGTTATAAGCAGCTTTTGGATATGGTCAATGGTAGTGTTGATGTTGGTGTAAAAGTGAATGCCGTGAGTGTTGATGCAGGTGGTGAGTACGCTACTGAAAATGCAGCGGATGAATATACAGGTACCTATACTTTTTATCTAAATAGTAAACCCAAAAAACGACTACTGGTGCCTGTAAATAACCAAGGATATCAACCTACAGCGGCAGCGGTGGAGTTAGCTGATGAAAGCCCTGGAAATCGTTTTGAGGAATTGGGCGACGAGTTTGTAACAGCGATTGAGTATGGCTCATATTTGTTAATAAATATGAAAATCGAGTATCGCAGTGCTAAGGATAAAAAGAATATTGGTGGTTATCTAAAAGTCGATGCCATGGGTGTTGTCAATGTCAGTGGTGATTTGAACTTATTGGATGAAGCGACTAAAAATTCTGTCAAAATATCGATTACTGCGAAACAAGTGGGGGGTGATCCACTTCGCTTAGCGAATATTATTCCTGATGGTTTAATGAAATGTAGTTTAGCTAATCCGACACCTTGTTTTAATTTATTTAAAGAAGCTGTTGTTTACCTTAAAACAGATTATATTAATCAACTTAATGGTTTAGATAAATATAACCCTGTCAAACTTTATACGCAGCAGTATAAATATTCTGGTCCTGCGTTAAATGTATTACTGCCTCAAACAGGTTATGAGGATGTTGAGTATTTGACCAAGCTTTCGGTCAAACGAATGAGTGATCGTTGGGTTAAGTCTATGTTAGATAAGCGTCGAGCAGAGAATATTTTAAACTATTACTCAGCTACGTTAAATTCAGAGGATAAAGCAACTATTAAAGATATTGAAATTAAAGCGCGATTCAATGCGTATAGCTATGCCAGTGCCGTTTCTTACTGTCAAAAAAATCCCCTCGGCAGCTATTGCCGTGAACGTGAGCAAATGATTAATGCCAGTAGTATTAGAACGTATGATGATTCAAAACTGAATTTAAGCTCACTTTGATAGGGAAAAAGAGATGTTAATAAGGAATCGTATTTTAATCATTATGCTTTATTGCATGGCTGCTTTTTTTTCAAGTGTTAGCTATGCAAATCAATATCAAAACTATGGTATGTGGGATGATATCCTTTCACCGGTTCAAGCTGTTGGTCGCTTTCAGTGGCTAGAAAAATGCTATAGTGGTCTATTGGTTGAAACCTGGGAAAGAATGTATGATGCTACTGACTTACAATCTGAACAGGATACAATTAATGAGTTAAAAAAAACATGGCTTTATGAAGACGGTAGACTTAAGAGCTTTCCTCAATATTTAACGTTTGGTAATGAAGACCATGAAAACCCTGTAAACTGGAAAGCGGGTATTTCAGTCAGTGAATCTTGTAAAACAATACCTGTGGGGTATCGGATTATTGGCTTAATTACCAGCTTTGATTTTAAGGACTATTGTAAAATATCTGCAAGAGACTCATCAAAGGGCTATATAAAACAAGTTGAGTTTGGCACGTTTACTAATATTAGTGGTGCTAATAACCTGTCTAATTTTTGGGGACGTGTTATTCAAGTAGACCGTGGCGGTAATTATCATCTGGTAGTTACTCCTGGTTTTACAGTTATGGCATGGCCTGAAACATGGCACGGTTGGATTGACTGGAATAGAGATGGTGATTTTTCTGATAAAGGTGAAGCTATTTTAATCAATGAAGTGAGTGATGAGGCGATTAGTAAACTGATTAAAATTCCTGCCAATGCAAAACCAGGATTTACCAAAATGCGAATAACTATGGACGTGGGTGGTGGTAGTCGTAATCCATGTAACAATATCCGTTTCGGTGAAGTTGAAGAATACACCATTAAGATTAATTAAGGCAGGGCAAGGACATGAAATCAATATTATTTTCAGGTCTGTTGGTGAGCACAGCACTGAGTGTGAATAATGCTGCTGCCGCAATGAACAGAGATTTACCATTTGATAACCAGCCAGAAAGATCGTGGTCGATGATGTCGGAACGGTTTGGCACAAAAATTCCTGGCTTGGTCAATGATCATATTCAATTAGGTACTGCTTACGACAGTTCAAGAGAGATTTTTTTAAATCATCAACCTGTTGCGGGTGTAGAACGGCAGAATTATGGTGGTGTTAAATTTACCATTACCTATGATCAGGATACCAGTTATGATGAAGTCCTGAGTATGCTTAATGGTAGTGTTGATGCTTCTGTAGCAATTAATGTTGTGCAGGTTAATGCGGGTGCTCATATCGCTAAAGAAGCTGCAGAGTCGGAGTTTGCCAGCTCTTATACCTTCAGTGCAACAGCTACACCCAAAAAGCGTGTTTTACTGCCTGAAAACGCTAATACAGGTTTTGTTTTATCTCCAGTGGGAGACGCCATAGCCACTCAGTACCAAAATAAATTAGCTGAGCTGGCAGGTGATGAGTTTGTGACTTCCATTGAATACGGTGCCCAGCTGTTTGTTAACATGAAGGTGGAGTTTTTAAATAGCCGTGATAAAGATAATATTGGGGGATATTTAGGCGTTGATGTTGCTGGGGGGATTGTATCCGTTAAAGGTGAGCTGGATTTTCTGGATGAAGAGGTTAAGAAATCGGTTAAAATTACTGTGAGAGCACTGCAAAAAGGGGGTAATCCAATAGAATTACTAAAGGTTATTCCTAATAATATTATTACTTGCTCATTGGAAAACCCTAAGCCGTGCTTTGATTTATTTGAAGAGTCCATTCAGTATGCAAAAACTGATTTTCAAACACAGTTTGACTCATTAAGTGACTATAACGTTGTAAGTTATGAAACAACTCGTTATGACCGTAGTACAGTTGACGTGAAACGTTTAGTTCCAGAATATCAAGAAGTCAGTTGGCAACGTGATCAAATTATCTATGAGATGACGGATAATTATAAGCGCGCAATTAAGGATGAACAGCGTGCATCTGATTTACTTGCAAGTTACTTTAGTTGGATGCCGAGTGAGCAGCGCACGAAAGTGGAGCAAATTAAACAAGCGGCGTATAACAACGCTTGGCTATATTATGACATTGCCAAGTACTGCCAGGAGCATCCTTTTGGCACTGAATGTGTCGATTATTGGAATAATGTCAAAGAAACCTGTGCAAGCACTGCAGAAGAAGCCTGTATCGCTGAGTATGACCACTCTCAGTTAGAAGTAAACAGTGAAATTAAATCTGTGCATCAATGTGAAGTTGCACGGCAAACAGCCACCAATAAAGGTTTGGAAACCGATCGACAGTCGCTTGCTTATCGTAAGTTACGCTGGGCACCTGTTTTTGTTGATAATGCTAGACCCAACGATGGTGTCCTAGAGTGGACTCCTTGTGAGTTTGCGTTAACGACTTACGGTGATTATTTCATAAATTAATATCTTTAAAGCTATACCCTTTTTATGAAGGGTATAGTACACACAAGTTAGGTACTACTTTGTAGGAACCAACCCGGTGAAAAAAATAACCACAATCCTACCAATTATGTATAGTGCTCACTATGATATTGGGTCTAGTGTTATAAACAAGGCTGCTTTGAAATCTAGTTTGCTTGGTTTTTTAACGGCATCATTGATTTCGTTATCTTCTCAGGGGATGACTGCTGAATACATAGCAGATAATGCGCAGTTAGCATGGCTTGGGCTTGGTGTTGATAGTCGTAGTGGTTTTAAAAAGCAGGCATGTGTTGCTGGGCACTGGAAAAAAGCTGGAGATACCAGCGTCGAGTTAAGTTATTTAGGATCTCGCCAAGTCAAAGATACCATGGAGCAGGTTTTTGGTAAGATAAAAGGCGGCGTAAATGTTATTATATTTTCTGGCTCTGTCAGTGTGTCGATGACATCGCGTATCTCAGAAAATAAAACGACAGCAGCTTCAACCCTTAAACTTGCCTACAATGGACCCAACTATACTCTAGAAAATCGTCGTTTAACATCTCTAGGGCAGGCAATGACCCATGCAGACCCAACCAGCGTAATGAGTAACTGCGGCGATGAGTTTATCTATCATATGGATACCGGAGGTGAGGTTTATGTGACGGCAAAGTTGCACTTTAAGTCAAAGGAAGCATATAAAAAGTTTGTTACTAAAGTCAAAGTACGGGTGTTATTTGTCAAAAAGACAAAAACATATACCAAAGAGTGGTACAACTATGCAGAAGATGCTGTTTACAGCATTAATGTGGTAACAAAAGGCGGTAATACCCCAAAATTAAAACAGTTGCTCAGGGATAATCCTCAGTACTGTAAGATTGAAAATATTAACGATTGCTTTAATACCGCTAATTTATTGTTTGCTTACTTATTTGGTGATAATGGTTATCACCAGGACCTAAGCGCTGCGCCAATGAAAGTGCTGTCATTTGACACTCGGCGCTATGATGATTCTGGACACTTTGCCCTTAATCCACCCAATGAACCTTATGTTGACCCTGGTTTTAAAATTCAGGAAGAAAAAATAAAGATTACACTTCTAAAGCAGTACGACTATCAACAGTCACTTCAAGCATTTTATGCTGTTGAATCTAATAATGTACAAAAAGAAAAATATGCGGAAGAAATTGCTAAAGTAGAACATAATCTAACTGAACTTCATCAGGCAACGGTTACATGTCAGGCGGCATCAGCTTTCGTGGTGTGCCGGGCGGCAGTTGATCAGGCAATGGCAAATTTATATCCAGTGCAGATCTAGTTAACAATTATCCAATTAGTTTTTATTGTGCAATGCTAGGGCCTGTTAACACTATTTGAATATCACTGTTATGACGGTAAAAGCACTCATCTAGGCGCGAAGTTTAGTTGTTCTAAATGAACAATGAGCAACAACGAGTAGTGCTTTTACCGTCTTAACCCTTCGGGCCGTGATTATTTTTCCGCCTAGCGGTGTTACAAGTCATTTATGTAGAATGACTACACGGCATTCCTTGTGCCTAGCTAGGCGAAAAAATACTCTACGGCAGTGGTGATTCAAATAGTGTTAACAGGCCCTAGTCAGTATCAGCCTACTGACATAACGCTGTCAGTAGGGCTGGTTTATTCTGTTTAAGTGTTTTCAAAAAGACAGAAGGGTTATTGTATGGGAGAATATAAAGGTCAGTGTGCATGTGGAGCAGTTGCATACTCAATTGATGGAGAGCCAATTAATACAGCTTTTTGTTACTGTAAAAGTTGTCAAGTGCATACTGGTTCTGATAAATGGTTTGGTGTGTGGGTGCCAAAAGAAAAGCTGACTTTTACAAAAGGGCAGCCTACATTGTATACCCGCCTAGGTGACTCAGGAAAAGATATGATACACAATATTTGTGGTCATTGTGGAACTACGCTATGTATCGAAGTTACAGTAGGGAATTTTTATTCTGTTTCTGCGAGCACCTTAGATAACCATGAGAACTTAAAGCCCAATATTGCTATTTATACGGCCTCTGCGCCAAGCTGGGCCGTTTTTCCTGAGGGTATTGCCAAGTATGATGTATTACCTCCTGAGCTGAGTGGTTAAAAAAGGACTCATAAAGGGCATATTACCCACTGCTGCGTGCAGGACGGTAAGCATGTGCCCACCATGCGAAAGCATCTACTCCACGGGTTTGAATCCATACCTTACCTTTACCAGAAAAACGACAAACAAAGCCTTCACCTGAGAAAAATAATGATTTATAACCACCCACTTTGCTAATTTTATAATCGAGGTGTTCGGTAAACGCTACAATATTGCCAGTATCGACCACATAATTATCCTGAACATCAATTTCGATAATAGCTCCATAGCTATTGAACCATAAATCGCCTTTACCCGATGCGCGGATTAAAAATAAATTTTCACCAGAGAAAAAGCCTTTGGTAAAGCCTTGCCATTTTGTTTCAATGTTTACGGACATAGCCGAAGCGACAAAAGCGGAATTTTGCAAGTACAATACTTCATCATTTAAATACACATGCATCATATCGCCAGGCGCGCCTGGTGCAATACCAATTTCACCGGGGCCATGGGCGGCAGTAAACTCATTTATGAAAATAGACTCTCCTGTTACAAATCGTCCCAGGCCACCCTTAAGTTTCGTTTTCATCTCGATATGGGTGTCCATAGTTGCCATGGCCGAGGCTTCTACTTTTAAGGTTTGATTGGCAGGTAATTGGACTGTTACAAAACTGTAATCAGGTTTACCTTCTATTTTAAACTGTAAGCCAGGATGATCGGTTGGTGATTCAAATGTGTCACTGATGGGTGAGGAGGAGTCTTTTTTTACTGACGTGTTGTTGTTTACAGAAAGGTTTTGAGTAGCTGCTCTTGCTTCAGCATCAGCTTCGTCTGCAGTTAAAATACGACAGCCAATACCTAACTTATCCAATACATTACGAATTTTAATAGCGGTTGCCTGATCAACATTTCTTTTTATCGTGACTGGACCTTTTTGTAATGTTTGCATCGCTACTTCTGGTGTTGTTTTGAACAAACGAGCAAACTGAGCGGATGCATGCTCTATATTTGTAGCATCTGCTATTTTACCTGTTAATGTTACGTGATATTGGTTATCTTGCATTTGTGAACTTCCTGTGCGAATCGCTTTTGTCTCTGCTTACGGCGCTTAAACTTAATTATCACTTTAATTAATCTATGGTTTAAAGCTTGTTATCACAGATTAAAAGCCATTCACTTAAAATAAGACAAAACCTATCGAGATCTCAGATCACCGCCGAGCATAGCACCAAAGCTACTAGGATTATGTGACTGACACCAAACAGTACCTTTACCATGAAACTTACAGACTAAACCTTCTCCACCCAAAAATGAATGCAACCAGCTTTTTCCTGCTTTGGTGATGGTAAAGTCCAATGTTTCATTGAAGGCGACAATATGGCCCGTATCAACAATATACTCACCATCCACATGAATAGGATAAATAGCGCCAAAAGAGCTTATAAGTACTTTACCTGAGCCTTTTAAATGGACCCAAAATACCCGCTCGCCAGATAATATTGATTTAAACCCCTGCCAACCCAGGTCAATCTCAATGGCATGTTCACAGGCGAGAAATGAACTGCCTTGTACAACCAGTGTTTCATTATCCAGCGTCATGACTTCCATATCGCCAGCCAAGGCCGTGCCTAACCATACCTCACCCGTGGTGTTTTGTGCTTCAAAATGGTTAATGAATAATGACTCACCAGCGACCATCCGCTTTACAGCTTTTAGAATACTGCCTTTGCCTCGCTTATGGGTGGTGGTAGTAACGTTTATGTTATTGCTCATCGCAATCATGGCACCAGATTCAGCAGTGCACACCTCAGTGGGGTTTAAGGTGACTTTAGCCGCAGTATTTCCTGGCCGATGCAATAGCTGTATTTCCATTAAGAGGCCCTTTGTGAAAACATCAACAGACACTAAGGTAGTTTAGGGTTTATCCAACCTGCCAGCCCGGATAAACTACGTGTTTGTATGGTGATTTTGCCTTTGCCTACGACACGTGTTACTAACCCTTCACCACTGAAAAGACTGGAAAAAATGCCACCCGCTAATTGTAGCTTGAGTTTAATGGTGGGTTCGTAGGCAACTAAATGGCTGGTATCAACAATATACTCGCCATCGATTTGCTTTTCTAAAAGTGCGCCAAAAGCACCGTACCATACTGTGCCATTGCCCTTAACCACAATTTTAAAGAGACCTTCTTTGGCTAACCAGGAAACAAAACCAGCCCACTTAACGCCTACTTTAATACCCTCAGTACAGGCTAAAAATGCACCAGGTTGCAAGTAAAGCGTTTGTCCTTTTAACTCAATGGCTTTTATTTCGCCAGGAGTTGGCTGAGCAAGGGTTATCTGTCGAGTACTTTTAGTATTATTAGCGAACTCATTAATAAATAAGGTTTCACCACCTAAAAAATGACGTGCTAATGCAGGAAAAAAACCACCATTAAAACGAGAGTTCAAGTCTAAGTCCGCTGACATGGTTGCCATAGCATCAGACTCAGCGGTTATTCTCTCTCCAGGAGATAGTTCAACATCTAAGTAAGAAAAGGCTCGCCCGCCTTTAATTTCAGTTTTCATCTGTAGTTATGTCCGATGAAGTATGAGTCACAAATTGTTGTACAGCTTGTTTCAATTTGTCAAATTCTTTATCCAGATTACGAAATGAAGCACTATCTGCTTGTGTGAGTAATTTTAGCTGATCAATTCGATCTGATGTAGTTGGGTGGCTGCTCAGTAATGCCAAAGATTGTTGGATTAACGCGTGATTTTCATCATCGGTAACTTGCGATAAGCGTTTTTTTTCTTCCTCTTGAATTTTCTTGAAGAATTGGTGGAGTCCTTGGGGGTTAATATTGGCAGCTTTTAATAGCACAACACCTTTTTCATCGGCATCAGCTTCAAACTGTCTGGAGTAACTCTGGTTGATTAATAAAGGAGCAGCCTCGGCAATTACTGCTAAAAGTCCTGTCATATCGCCAAGGAATGCATCTATGATAATAAATGTGCCACTGGCACTGATCATATTGCGTAGTCCATGTTGCTCTGTCACATGCGCAATTTCATGGGCAACAACACCCAGTAATTCTTCGGCACTGTCTGCTTTTAATATGAGTCCTGAATGAATAACAATATAGCCTCCAGGTAATGCAAAGGCATTGACTTCCTCATCTAATGAAATTGAAAAATGAAAATCATAGCGTTTATCAGGTAATGCGGCTAATAGGGGGCTGGTAAGAGGTTTAAGTAGTAACTCAGCCTGCTTATCAGGCATGAACGTGCTTTCTAACTGATACTGTTTTAAGGCTCGTTTGGCTAGAGTTTGTTCCCAGTCTGCTGGTACCTGCCGAGCAATCATTGCAGCCATTGGGTCTATGGCGAAGTAAAGTGAAAATGGACTGGCAATAAATAGCAGGCTAACGACTATAAAGATGATATGGTTTGTTGTGCGTTTTCGTTTGGCATGAGATAGCTGGACAGCAATTGTAGGATGATCAATCAATAAAGGATCATTCAGTATCGATCGGTCACTGGTGTAGTACGACAGCTCTGGCCAGTCTGGATGAGAGATAAATACCAGGCGATTACTTGCACCGCCCAATTTAAACTCGCTGCCTTCAATAGGAATGGCTAGTTTCTGTTCACCACCAATAAAGCTGATTCTACCGTTTTCGATAGATAGTGTGCCAGAACATCGACCATTGGGGAGGTTTTTATAAAAAGCATGAGCGGTGTAGTTATGCTGAGAATTATCCATAGATTAAAGACTTTTGGCCTTGATGATAGTACCTATAATAAGTGTTGTTGGTGATTTTTAGAATCATTGATCTAACCTTTTTTGAATTATCATTATTTTAGGTATTAATGCTCTAATCAAACTACACTTGGAGCAAATTTCATTCAAGTGAAGTTGTAGTTATGATTTACACGTTTGTAAGAGCAGTCTTTTTATTCTTTCTCTCTATTTGTAGTCTGTATGTTATTGCTGATAGCAAAATTAAATTAACCATCGGAGAGTGGCCTCCATTTATGGCTGAGGGTTATAAACACAAAGGTGTTATGTCTCACATAGTTGAAGAAGCATTCAAGGCTGAAGGCATAGAAGTTCAATATCGCTTTTACCCATGGAAAAGAGCTTATAATGAGGCAGAAGAGGGTAAAGAGTGGCAAGGCACGGTCGGCTGGTCAATGTCTGATGAACGTAAAAGCTCATTTATCTATACTGAGCCTGTGATGAAATTAAAGGATGTTTTCTTTCACCGTAAAGATATGCAATTTGACTGGAAAACATTTGATGACCTAAAAAAATATCGTATCGGTGCTTCAGTAGGTTACTTTTATGGTGACGAGTTCGAGGGAGCTGAAAAAGAGAAAAAAATTAAAGTTTATCGCATATCTAAAGATGCGAGTAATATGAAAAAATTAGTTGATGGGAAAATTGACTTATTCCCACAAACTTTGGGTGTTGGCTATGAGATGATTGAAACAATGCCTGAAGCAAAGGGGGTAATTATCCATCACCCTCATCCAATAAGAGAAACTGACTATTACTTGATTATCAGTAAAAAGGCTGATAATGCACAAACTTATGTTGATGCTTTTAATAAAGGAATGGAAAAAATTAAAGCATCAGGTATGTATGAACAAATTCTAAAGGACAGTGCGGAAGGAAAATATCGCCAATAAGTTGCTTCTGACAAAGTCGGGAATACAGCAAGAAAGCTTGTTGAACTGTTTGCCGTATGGATGTGGCATTGGCAACAGTTTATGCTAGGACCTGTTAACACTATTTGAATATCACTGTTATGACGGTAAAAGCACTAATCTAGGCGCGAAGAGTGAAGTTTAGTTATTCTAAATGAACAATGAGCAACAACGAGTAGTGCTTTTACCGTCATAACCCTTCGGGCTGTGATCCACCTAGCAGTGTTACAAGTCATTTATGTAGAATGACTACACGGCATTCCTTGTGCCTTGCTAGGCGAAAAAATAGTCTACGGCAGTGGTGATTCAAATAGTGTTAACAGGCCCTAGATTAGAATACCTAATTTTTAGACTTGAAAAAGTAGTTTTAAAAGCAAATGAGAAACTGTAGAACAATATATTTTTTCATATTACAACCAGTCATCTAGTCCATACTTATCGAGAATGGTTTTAAGTTTGCCTGTTTCCCGCAACTTTTTGATGCCATCAGAAAATAATTGAACGTAATTTTGTGAAACATTTTTTGCTGGAGAACACGCAATGTATATGTCTTCTGGTTCAAGGAGTAAGCCAGCTTCGACGATGTCATTACTTAAGCCAAGTTCATTGAGCTTTGACTTTACGACCAAATCAGCTCCAACTGTCACAGTAATGCGCCCAGCGACCAGCTTCCTTAGATTTTTTTCAAGCGCGTTATTACTGCTAATGACCTTAACCATGGGCGATGATTGCTTGTTTTCTATGTAGGCATCTAAATTGTCACTATAATCATATCCACCAATAACCCCAAGTCGCTGGTTTTCGAGTGAGTCAATGCCTTTAAAGGTCCAGGTATTGCCTTTTTTGACATAAAAGGTAGAGCCAACTTTGCCCCATGATTCGGTTGGGTAAATAAAATCGGGTGCTTCGCTTTTGCTTACACCTACTAAGCAATCATAATTGCCTTGTTTGACTTCCAAAAGGCTACGTTGCCAAGGCATCATTTTGTAATCTATTTGGTGGCCGTGTTCACTCATAATAGCGTTAGCTATTTCAATCATATAACCTGGCTTTTCATCCTTAGGTTCACCATTAATGGGAAACCATTTATCTGCTCGGATGGTTATCGTATCTGCATGGGATACCTGAATTAATGGACTCAAAGTAAGCACAATTATTGCCTGCTGAATTAATTTCATCAGTTTTTTCCAAATTTTAGGGTATTTAGCAGTTCCAAAGTTTAGATTATAATGCCGCCGCTATCATGCTTATTATATAAGCATTGTAAAGCTACTTTTACCATCTTCTGATTAGGTTTAAATAAAAAAATAATACATCGATGTAAGGGGTATTTGGCGGACGTTCGTTATGCTGATTTTGGGAAAAGGGTACTTCAGAACAGGTGTCAACAAAAAACTGGCTTAATGCAAATCGAAATTTAGCGGTACATCTTATATGAAATTTAAGCACAAATGATTGAGTTTAAACTGCTATAACTAAAGGTATTGTCACGACACCGGCGCCTTTGTAGTTTATGCAGTATTTTAAAAAGGCTTCCTTTATTCCTTCATCTTTCAAGATCGTTATTTTATTAATGATCTATTTTTTTCTGTCAGCATCCGCTTATGGGGTTGATAGCGATATTCGCGTTGTGCATTCATTAACAGGGCGATCAGAGCAAGAATCTTTCAGTTATATGCTATCAATTTCAGACTGCCAGCAGGTATTAAAAGTGGTAGTGCCTGAATTAAGTAAGACTTATTTGCCTGATGAAATGACGTGGAATAGCCAAGGAAATTGTAGCTTACGTATTGACTTTGATAAATTGCAGTTGTTGCCTAGCGTTTCGTTGCAGCTGGCTGATGGATCTACGCAGCAAGTTCAAGAAACATTTAGTGTGGAAGCTCAAAAACCACAATTGACCTTACAGAAGGTCAGTGTTGCTGAAGAAGAAGGAAAAGGTTTCTTGCGAGTTGATTTAACGGCAAGTGATGATGTAGATATTCACTATATTGCGCTTAATGTCAAAGGTGTCCGTATTTCAGACCTTAGGCGCTACAGTGGAATTTTAAATCAAGCATTGGATAATGCATTTGCGGCCACAGCGACAACAAAAATACTTTACCCTTATCATGAACAGCAAACATCTTTTGTTTTGGAACTCCCACTCGCTGATATTTCGGTAGAAGAAGCCATCCAAAATGGCATGGTGATAATTGATGCTTATTGTGTCGATAGTTCTGGAAATCGCACTACCATTGCTGAAATGATGACATTGTCAGAAAGTACCGAAGAAGCCATTTTAAGTACTCATGTTATCCCTAAAGCAATGGTTTTTTCTAACTCACTACAGAACTTCCAAATTATTCCAATGGTGAATTATCAATACCGTGGAGAGGTGGCTTTGTCGGGGAGTGGTCGGGGTGTAAGTTACTCAACAAATGCACCTAACAAAGTATGGGTGAGTGAAGAAGGGGCTGTTTATCCCTTACAGGAAACGGCTGGTGAGACAGTTGAAATCAAGGTTGCCTTCCCCAACGGTGATACGCAATCTATTCCAGTCACAATTGATTTTAATAAGCGTGTTAGCCGCTTAGCCACTAATCAAATGGGTACCGTTGACCCCATAATGATTTCTAGGTTGAATCAGTTTCAACCATGGCAAGACTTATTTGTGGTATTTGATGATGGGACGGTGACGGCTTTACCCAATAACATTGCAGTAGACTATCAATTACAGGTAGAGGAAAAAACACGGCTTGAGCTGTCTACTGAGCAGGGACTATTAGCAAAACACAGTATTGATGAAAATGCCCCTGCACAATTACAGGTAACGGTACCCTCACTCAATAATTTATCGTTAGCAATACCCGTATCCGCAAAAGATGGTCCACCTCTTCTTAAACTTAAACCTGCTGGTAAATTAGTTGCTGAGCAGGCTTTTTCACTACAGGTTGATGCCGAAGATGATGTAGGTATTAATGAGGTTAACTATTATTTGAATAATCAATTAGTCGCGAGTACTTCTGCTGCACCTTTTCAGGTGTCCTTGCCTATTCCGGATCGGTTCGTAGGTCAGCAGGTTGAGATAAAAGCCATTGCTTATGATACGTTGGGCCAGTCGTCTATTGACCAGTTTACAGCACAAGTGGTCAGAGATGAGGCTGGTGTTTTTCCAGAAGTGCAATTTGAATTACCCATTGAAGGCAAGCGGGTAACAGAGGGCACATCATTAACGGCTCAATTAGCGATTGATTTAGGCATCATGGGCAAAGGTGAAACACGTTCATCTATCCAGTCGGTACGCTTTTTTATTGATGGTAAACCAACATTACCAATTACTTATCCGCAATTTACACTCAGAGATGGGCCTACGAAAGAAAAATATTTTTTTGAATTATGGCGTACTAATATCAACCTTGACCCCATTGGCACAGATGAAACAGCAATATCACTGTATGCAGAAATAACGAATACTCAACAAAAAAAGCAACAGCTCCCTGCAAAGTTAATTCGGGTTTTTAAAAATAAACCACCCATTGTGAAAATTGTGAGTCCTTTAACCGGGCGTGATGTCAGTGCGGGTGAAAAAATAACCATTAAGGTGGATGTATCTGATGATACTCTTTGGCTAGGAACGGCATTAAGGATTTCAGCCAATGGGAAAATGATTGAAGAGCAACAAATAATCGATATCACTCAACAGCAAAGCACAGCGTATAACTTAGGTAATACCCAACGGGAAATAAAACTCTCAGTACCTGCTGAAGCCATTGGCAGTTCTATTGAATTACAGGCAGAAGCTATTGATGTTCATGAGCAACGTGCACTGAGTTCGCCTGTTGTTATTTCTGTAAAAGCTGATACTAAACCTTCTGTTGCCTTAACTTATCCCGTTGAAGGAACTGTCATGACGGGAGATATTCCGGTTGAAATACGGGCTACGGCCACGGATGATTTAGGGGTGCAACGGGTAGCATTTTATGTAAATGAAGTATTACTCGGTACGGATACTCGGCCGCCTTTTAGTGTTATGTATACGCCACCTGTTTTAGAAAAAGAAACACCTGTTCAAGTAAAAGCCATGGTTTTTGATACGGCACAGCAACAGGCAGAAAGTAATGTGGTGAATGCTGTTATTGGCAAAGATGTTGAACCGCCGGTGGTTAATGTTGTATCTCCCTCAGAATACTCGGGTGATGGCCACTTAAAGGTCATTGAGCAGGAGCAGTTCGTTTTAAAATTAGCAGGCTATGATAATGTGGCTACTACCTCAATTTTGCTACAAGGATTACGCCATCAGCAAGGTCAAGGTTATCAATTAACGGGTGATGAAAATGATCAGGTAACATTTACTGGACAGGATATTAAAACTATTCCGGGTGCAGTCAATGCATATTCTTTAGCGTTGTTAGTGAATAGTCCTGCCACAGTGACTCAGGATACAGGTGACGTACTTTCGCTAAGAATTAATGTGAGTGACCAGCAGCAAAATACAGCAAAACTTACACAAACACTGTTGGTTTCGAAAGATAACCCACCCGCAATAACAGAATTCCAACCAGCAAATGTTCAACCGATGTTATTGAGCAAGCCTTATTTATTTACCTTGGTGGCTGAGGATGATATTAGTGTCAATAATCTGGTGGTGGAAGCAAGGCGGCCTAACACCAGTGATGTTGTATTCGCAAAAACCTTTGCTGGCGGGACAGATTTTCTAATTGATAAAAAGTTGATTAAGGATTTTGCATTGATATTGGCTGATCAACCCGCATTAGCCAGCTTGCCTGCAGTTGACTTGACGTTTTTTGTTGTTGATAACAAAGGTCAGCGCTCTCCAGCTCGGCAGCAAACACTTACCTTTTCACAAGATAATGAGCCACCTATAATTACACTTTTTGGGCCAGATGAAGGTAAAAACTATTATGCGGGTGAGAAAATTCAGTTAGATTTTTCTGCTCAAGATGCATCAAGTATTAAGCAAATTAATGTATTGCTGGATAGTCAATCCATTTACCAAAAAAACTATACGACAAATAGTATTAAAGAACGGCTACCTGTTACTGTACCTAATGGCCAACCCTCTTTTACATTAAGTATTTCAGGTAAGGATACTTATGATAATGAATCGGCCATTATTACCAAAACCTACACCATTATTCAGGATGAGAAACCTCAGGTTTCAATAAGAACGCCTGCCACTAACAGTGTTTTTATGGAAGGAGCATTGTTTGCGCTTAATGTGGCTGCCAGTGATGACCGTAAATTGCAGTCACTCACCGCCTACTGGCTTTTTTCTGACCAAACACAGCAGCCTATCCATAGTTTTAAATTATCAGATCAGGCGAGCAGTAATACGCAAGCTTCTAGCGTTCGCCAAGCACACTATCATCATCATGATGTACGGGTCCCCAAAGCGGTTGGCGGCAATGAGGCACAGCTTATCGTAGAAGCCAAAGACAGTAGCGGTCAAACACAGCAAGCTGCCGTCACGCTTCAACTGAAACATGATGCAGAGCCACCTGCGGTATCACTCACCAGTAACCAGTTTGATATTTTACCAGGGCAAGCGCTGACATTAACAGGGGTGGCCAGTGATAATCAGTTTATTGACCGCATAGTGCTGGCTATTAAAGATGCTAATGGCCAGTTATTAACACCTGGCATTTCCATTGGACGCAAAGACGAAGTAAAACAGGAGGTGGTACAGGATGTATTAACGCTTGGTACCTTTATGAAAGGGAGTCGTTTTTATTCAAATTTTGATTTGTTGGCTAACTTTTCCAATCAGGATTTTCTCACCTATGCCCGCCAGCCGCTCACGGGCACATTGACAGTAACGGATAAAGGGGGAAATAGTGCTGAGGAGTCATTGGTCATTCGGTTGCTCCCTGATAAAACACCACCACAGATATCGATTTTACGTCCAGAAAGCCAACAGTTTAGTAATGATGAGTTAGCGTTTTCTTATTCTGTTACGGATGATTTCTTGTTGGCTTCTGTTGTTTCTTATGTCGTTAAAGGGAATGACAAAGTCATTGTCCAGCAACAAGAAGGAATTAATGGTCCACATCATTCAGTGTCAGCACTCAGTAAACCACTGGCTGATTTTAACTTAGCGGTGAATGATCAGTTTGATGTATTAGTAGAGGCAAAAGATCAGTTTGGCAATACGGCATTACTATCACGTGCAGTAGAGGTAATAGCAGATCAGCCACCCAAGGTAGTTGTTACCAGTGAGCCTCAACAGATCCAGGGCAGTCGTATTGATTTGGCTATCCAGGTTGAGGATGATGCAGTCAGTCGAGAAGACCCTGTGTGGCTCTTTCCGCTTGCCACAACCTTAAGTGGTTTAAAGGTTGATGATTCATCATCGACGCAGGTTTCACGCCAGATCCAGCAACAGGTTAAGCAGCAGACAGTGACTTCACCCAGTCCACGGATGATTAATATGCCAGGCCTGACCTTGGCCTATCCAGAAGCCGGAAATTGGACAGGCCAAATTTGGGTTGGAGATCAATTGGTATTAAGTGTTAAGCAACAGCAAATGACGCTGTGGCCTGTGCCTTCACTTACATCTGACTCAGTGATTCGTTTTACAGATGGTCAACAGAATGCACTCCCCATTACAGCTGAGGTAACTCGGTATACAGACGATCTTTGCTTGGCTAAGCCCGATATCCTCACCAAGACCTTTGATGACGGGCAGTTAGCTTTAAAAGATTTGCAGGTAGCGGGTACCCATCGTTTGGAAATTAGCCTGCTTAACAACAATCCAGTACTGAATGGCTTGCTACGGCGCATGGTGATTCAGCTGGCGCAAAGTGATCAGTTGTTAGCGTCACTTATGGTAGCAGTCAGTGATCAGCAGCAAAATGAAGCGCTGTTGTATTTACCTAAGTTACTGTCTGCGCGGCAAGCTCAAACAGAGCTTAAACAGCAGGTGTTGACATCAGTAATGACTCAGGCAGATATGGCTATGGCCATGTTAGTCAGTGCCTCTGACCGGGCCACTCATACGCGTGATATGCAACAGCTAAACCCACTTTATCATTGGCAACTCAGGGGGGATACTTTGCCTCCTGAGCTGAGCTTATTATCCCCATCATCAGGCAGTCATGTCATCAGCCAGCAACAGCTCTTCTTAGAACTCAACTTGGCAGATAATTCCACGCAAATAAAAGCACTTCAGTTAATGAATAGTAAAGGACAGCTGTTACGTGCGTTTAGCCCTAAGGCAAGTCAAACCAGTGTTAAGCTGCCCTATACTGTGCCATCTGGTTTATTGACAGGCGATCTGGCACTGACTGCTCAACTTGTTGATTGGTCAGGAAATCAGCAACGTCAGGTGTTTTTATTCCCCATACAGCAAAACCAGCTACCCACCATTCAGCTGACAGGTTGGCATGATCAGGCTAGGGCGATTAAGGATTTGGAGCGATTGAGTTATGGCGAGTTTTGGGTCAGAAATGGTGGTCGCTTTACAGTCAATTGGCAGGGGGCTGACGATACCGGGGTCTCTAAAGTTACTCTGCGTCAGTTGTCAGCGGAAGGGGTTCCCATACAAACCCTGTTTGAGAAAAGCTATGGGGTATCCTGTCCTAATGCACCTAATCTGGTAGCTGATGAGCAGGTTAGTATTGATTTTAACGAAACGGCTCCCACACAGTACGAACTTATTATTGAAGATAATGCCCAGCAGCAAGCCCGCCAGCACTTTTTAGTCTACCCACAAGCTAATATCCAGCCACAAATAGCTATTCAATCCCCTGCTCAGGACCAGTTTATTGTAGCAGGCACCCAACAGCTCCTGGTGAAAGTGTTAGGGGTTGATGATCGAGGTATGAAAGGTTCTCCCAGCTTCCGCGTCAATGGTATGCCCGTCTTTCTCTCACAGCCTGATGTTAAAAGGGAGAAACTGGAAAAAGAAGAAATTAATGTCGTGTTGCAAGGGTTTTATGATCGATATGAGGCGCTCTATAACCCTCGTATCGCAGCAGAAGTCGCGATTAAAGAAAATATGGTTGAGCGCTACTATGTGCTGACGCTGCCTGAGCTATTGATGGATACCCAGCAACCCCTGACATTGCAAATGACCTGGGCTGATAATGAGTCGGCAGTGGCAACCTTAGAGCGGCGCATACAGGTTAAAGCGGATGATATTCCACCTGTTGCCGTATTTGTGGGACCTGCGGTTGAGGTGGGGGCAATAGAAGGTGCAGATATGACCCTGCTGTTACAGGGGTACGATAATGTACAAGTGAAGCAATTGGTGCTGGAAAAGCGTTATGGCATTAAGTTAAAGGATGGTAGTTATCAGTATGGTGATTACACGGTTATTCAACGCTATGAAAATACATCTCCAGTAGACTTCAATCCAGTTACCACCCTCAATATAGACTCTCCTTTATATCGGCATTTAGTGCATATTGATACCCAGTCTCGCATTCTTAGTTTGTTTCCGACGATAAGCCGTCAGCAAGTGGAGCGTATGGATGTTTGGTTCCGCTTGGAGGCATCCGATAAAAATCGTCAAGCTCACCGTGAAGTGGCGTTTCTCGTTAAACCGGATGAGCAGCCCATTGTCGATATCATGACACCCCAGCCAAACCAGAAGGTGGTGGAGTCTACAGCGTTAGAGGTGTTGGTAAATGCTCAAGATGATGTCGGGGTCGCTTATGTCAATTTATCAGCACGCTATGCTGATGGTAGCGAATATAGTTTTACCCAAAATGAGCCTCCGTATCGATTTCAAGTCCCTATGCCAACCTATCAGAACACGGGTTCAGCGGCTGACAATCAAGTAGAGCTTTGGGTGGAAGCAGTCGATACCTATGGGCATCGCTGTCCTTTAACAGACTTTAATCAACTACCAGCCTGTGAAAAGTTAACGGTTTACACTCAGACCGATCAGGCCCCCCTTATTACCCTGGTAAAACCTGATGCTGGGGCGGGTTTTATTGAAGGCCAGTCTGTTCTGGTACAGCTCAATGCGGCTGATGACGTCGGGGTGGATCGGGTTAACCTACAGGTTTCAGGGTTGGTTGGCGGTGACCAAGTACTGACTGATGTCGAGTTTCCCTATGAGTTTTTATTAACCTTACCCTATGGCCAGGCGGGCAAGCCGATTAGTTTAACGGCCAGTGTCACTGAAGTGCGCCAACAAAACCCACGGACGATTTATACCCCTGTACCACGTAAGCTGAATGTAGAGGGTGATCAGGTAGCGCCGGTTATTGCCGTCAAGGCACCCGCTCAGCAGGGGGCACAAATCTCTGAGCTACGAGTTCTGCCTTTTGCGGCGGAAATCTATGACAATGTGGCGGTTTCGCGCTTAGAAGCGCAGTTACGGGTCGATAAAAATCAGGATGGAGTGTTTGCTGATAACGAGGTGGTCCAACAACAGACTCAGGTTGCACCACCTTATGCGGGTAGTTTCAGTGTCCAGTCGCTGGCAACCTACTTAACTGGTCAGTCAAATGCAGGCAATGTGTCACAGCTGCCCTTGCAGGTAAAATTTATTGCTTATGATGGAGTAGGTAATACGGCTGAACAATCGGTAGCAGTTCAATTGGTCGCCAACCAGCCTCCGACGGTGACCAATATCCAGCTATTAGATAACCGGGGCTTTAATTTAGGTGAACAGTCTGAGATGGCCGAAGGCCGGCGGGTACGACTCAATGTTCTGGGACAAGATCCGGAGCAAGGGGTTGCCAGTGCTGCACTTTATTACAGCTTATTAGATGATGATGGCAATAACACTGAGCTTATCTTTTTAGGTGAAGATGTTGCTGCGCCTTTCCAGTTTGACTGGCAGATTCCAAAAGGCAGGGTCGGCCAACGCATTCGATTTGTTGCCAATGTTAAAGATGTGGATGGTTTTGCCTCTACAGACTTTGCCCGGCCGTCCACTTTGACTATTACGGCAGATGCTCCACCTGTGGCTAAAATTGTCAAACCCACTAATGCGAGTAGCGCGTTGATTGCGGGTACGGCGCTGGAAGTGGTGGTGGAAGCGTTTGATGATTTGGGTGTCGATGGCATTAACTATGTGGTGTTTTATGTTAATGGCAAGCCCATACGAACCGTTACCAGTAGTCTAGGCGCGCTGACAGGTTCATTAGCACAAAATCATCTTTATCAGGCCTTTTTGCCTGCACCAGAAGGTGTGGATGGCTTTTTGATACAAGCGCTGGCCTATGATCAGCAGGGCCAGGTGGGTCAAAGCCAAGTACTGCAAGTGGGGCAAGTCAGAGATACGGTTCCACCGAAAATCAGCATACTCTCACCCATTGACCGGGATATTTTGACAGCAGAACAACCACTGAAAGCAGTGGTTGCCGTCGATGATATTGGTGCCCCCATTGAGCGGGTAACAATGAGCTGGCAGCGTGAATATGAATCTGTGGGTGGTTGGCAAGTGTTAGCCAGTGATGAGTTGGAATTGAAGCAGACCACCAGTAATGACCCCGCTATCCCGGTAAGTGATCCGGAAAACCATCGCTATATTTATTGGGCAGAATATAGCAGTGGCATGATTTTATCTCGGGCTCGTGAACGTAATGAACGGGTCCGGGTGGTGACAAAGGTGGTGACACCTGCCCATACCGTAGAAGAAACAGCTTACTATGAAGTCGGCTGGCCGATCAGTCAGCGGCGCTATATGGCTCCCGCAGAAGGGCATACTGCTGAAGCGCGTGGGGTGTATTACACCGCCGTTGATCAGTTTAAATCTATTCGCCAGTCATCGACTTCAGATAGCCTACAGGGAGCGATGGTGGGCGCTTGGTCCACCCATGACCCGATGCGTTATGAGCAAGGTTTAGGTCATATTGAGGGTACCAGCCAAAGTAAAACACCACCACGTACGGGGATATTTATTCTGGATGCAGTGGATGAAAAAGCTGGGGATGCACAGGGTAATTTTTACGTTTACTCATCGCTACTCAACAGTGCTGCAGAAATATTTACTGGGACCATCACTGAGATTACTACTGCTTCTGATCTGGTATTAGCGGCTAAAATTGCCTCACAGCAGGATAATGTTAATGTTGAGGCGTTCAGCCAGAATGAACATACCTTTGTCACCACTTTAGCGCAGGAAATTGAGCAAGACTGGGGTGGCTCAGCAGACCAGGCCACAGGGCGTATTGATCTGACCAATACGCAAGCGGAGTTATTATTATTTGCTCATCGTAATGGTGATGGGCAGTTTGGTTTAGCTTATCAGCTCACTGGGCGAATACAGCTCCCTTACGAAGATGTTTATGGCGTTGCCCGTAAAGATCACTTGGCGCTGGTAGCCAATGGCTATGGTGGGGTGCAGGTATTTGACATTAGTAACCCGACAGCTCCTTACAAAATAGGGTTTATTAAGCCCAATGGTTATGCCAGAGATGTGGTGGTTCACCAACATTATGCGTTTATTGCCGCTTCTCACGAGGGTATTGTGGTCGCTGACCTGGCGGACCCAGCACTACCGATAGTGGCACAGCTGGATACCTTGGGTATTGCCAACCGGTTGACCTTGCAAGGTGACAGGCTGTATGTGACTGACATGGCAGGGGATGGCGGCGCATCCCAGCTCAACATCATCAACATTAACAATCCCTTCCAGCCGCAACTGGTCAAAGTGGTTGAGCTACAACCTAACCGGCCTGACCTGGTCGCAGATGGTATGTACGATGTGCATGTGTCAGGGCATTTAGCCTATGTCACCATGCATTACTCTGACCAGGAAGATAAGCCTGCCCAAGCTCTGGTAGAAATGATCGATTTGAGCAAAGTCGATGACCCGACCATTGATGCCACAATTCCAGTGTTAACCAAGGCTAAGGCGACATTAGATGATTATGCCTCTCGAGGCATTACCCTTGCCCGCGGTGGCTTGCAGGTCGCAACGGGTAAAGGTGGGATTGCACGGGTTGAAATGCCAGAGCTGTCTATCCTGCAGCATACTCCTGTGCTGAATCAATATGATGTGGGGCAGCAGTTACCGGCGATCGAAGTGATGTTCTCAGCACCGCTTGCGGCTGAGCAGGCAGAGGCTGTTCGCCCATCGATTCAAATCAAGGTAGGAGATCCTATTGTCGGTGAGTTGATTACGGATCAGTTTGAGCTGGCCTACAAACCAACAACCGGTAATGAAGTGAGTCGTCAGACGCTTCTGGTTAAGCGCAAGCAGGGCTTCAATCTGGCACCTAATCAGCAGTATTTTGTAACGTTGACGGCTGGGTTGGAGCCACTAGCCGGTTATCCGCTCAGTGAAGACTATCAATTTGGCTTTACCACACAGCGCTTTCTCAATGCTGCAACACCTGAAATCCAGCGCATTTGTGCGCAGTCAGCCGCTAACACACCCGTTGATAGCTGTGTCAGTGCTGGTGATATCAGTGGTGGTACACCAATTCGTATTACTGGTAAGCACTTTGGTGATAAGCCCAAGCTAGTAGTAGGTGGACAGCCACTAGTGGTCAGTCGAGTTGAGCATGATGATCTCACAGGGGTGGATACCCTTTATGCAACAACAGTCCCCAACTATGCGGGGCCTGCTGCCGTCAAAGTGACTAATGCATATGAGTTATCCGATGTGTTGTTAGGAGGCTTTACGTATGTTGATCAGTTGGAAATATCTTTCTTGACCCCAGCGGTGGTGAATACCAGTCAGCGGGGTGAAAACGATCAGGTGGCCATTGTCGGTTATGGTTTTCATAGCAGGATTAAGGTCACTGCCTATAAATCAGGGCAGCCTGCAACAGCACAGATTTTTACGCCAGGTGCTGGCACCTTACAGCTGCAAAGCGCAGAGCGCATGCAGTGGACCGTACCTGATTTTGGCGATGAAAATTATCGTGGTTTTGTTGATATTGAAGTGGAGGATGAGCTAGGGCGCCGCTTTGTCCGGCGAAATGCTTTATTTTACGGCAAGTTGACAGTTGATCGCCGACTGATCAGCTCAGCACCTTTAGCAGCCAACAAAATCCAAGAACTATTAGCCGATCTGGCTGAAGGTAAGCCTACAGACTTTTTGCAGGATGCAGGTCGTTTACCACCTGGGCAAATTGTTGACCTGCAGTTTGATTCAAGCCAACCCCTGCTTTATGTATTAGGTGCAGGTATTACAGATGGTGTAGCCCCTGACCATGTTTATGATCGGCAACAGTTTGAGCATTATTTTGCACCAGGCTGGATATCACTGGTTCATTATGAGCCTGGCCGCTTGGCTGAAGCAGCGACTGTGCATGGTTTAGGGTATTACAACTTGCCTCAGGATCTGGTGCCTCAGGGAATGCTGGTTCATGGTCAGCAGTTGTATATCTCAGCAAAAGGGTATCACTTTAAGCATATTCAAACCGAGTTTAATAATCGGACCGCGCTACTGGTTTATCCAGCCAATACCACTGTATTTGATACTTCAAGCTCTGGTACTGGCAACAGTAGTGTATTAGCGCCCAGTACCGAGCGAACCCTGCGTTATGCCTTACCGTTACCCCTTACCGCTACTCCCAGCAAAATGGTCGCTAAAGATGGGTTACTCTTTATTGCGGCGGATAAGCAAGGGGTTGCGGTAGTCAATATCAATCAGCCAGAGCGGCCAGTGGTAATTCGCCAGATTGAATCGGCTTTGATTCAAGGGCGAACGGTGCCATTAACCGTAGTGGATATTGCCATCGTGGAGCACTATCTGCATGTTACGACTGATCGTTATCGGGTGATTTATGATATTCGCCAGCCATCACTGGCACAGGTGGGGGTGAGTGAGCTGAATGGTTTAACGGCAACGACACCCACTAACCCATTACTTGCCACCAGCCGTAATATTACTTTGCTGGATGCCAGCCAGGCAGCCTATCCACAAGTGAAAGGGCAGTATCAGTCGTTTAACTTTACCGTACCCGGTACCATCAAAGCGCAAAAAATGCAGGCTGCCAGTGTTGCTGCCGCCTCATTTCAAGGGCTGCTTGGTAGTGAGTGTAAGGGGTATGCTACCTACTTAGCCCTTTATGATATTGCGCGGCCAGCACAAATCAGCTTATTGGATGCCTTGGCAGTACCTACCAGTCGTTGTGTGGGTGAACTCCATGTGCCCTTCTGGTTCTGGCATCAAACCCCTATGGATTATGCGCCTAACGGCGTGATTGCGTTGGCAACCCCATTAGGCAAGAACCAGTCACAGCTGTATTTTGTGGATCCTGTGCTATTGGATATTGCTCAGACCTCACCTGTAGCCAATGAGCGTTACGTACGACGTGATATCCAGCCGGTTATTACATTAACTCGGCCAGTTAACCTGACGGTTGAGCAGCTGACATCACAAATTGAGTTTGTGGCAATCAACGGGGACGCATCAGGTACCGCAACGCCCACTGCTGTCCCCTTTACTTTGGGTTTAAATGAGCAGCGTAACCAAATTACCTTACAACCTAGTTCCACCCTGGCTGCGAATCAGGCCTATCAGCTGCGTTTACAGAGCAGCGCTGATCGACGCAGTGATACTCTACCTGTTTTCACAATGGACTTTACCACAGGGGCTTTGTCTGCAGCGCCACTGGTGATTCATCAAGTAACTCCGAGTGCGCTGACCATCGAAGGCGGGGAAGTCACCGTTGAGTTGGATAATGTCAGCGGTAATCTGAGCCTACAGTTGTCGGGTATGCCATTGGAGACCCTAAGCCAAACTGACTTGGGCAATGGGCGTACGCGCTATCAAGTGCGGGCCCCTCGGCAGCTGGCAGGGCCTGCCACTCTGGAAGCAAGTACTGACCAAGGAGGTTATGCCCAGTTTGTTGGGGCAGTACAGTACCTTGATCCGTTGCTGCTGAGTACCGTCACACCTAGCCAAGGACCACTGACCGGGGGAACACGGGTGCGTATCTTAGGCCAAGGGTTTAGAGGTGATGCCGGAGGCATGGCCATTAAAGTGGGCAATCAGTCGTTGTCTGCGGATGTTATTAAAGTGCTGGACAGTAATACCCTGGAAATTATTACCCCGCCAGGTCCCTTAGGCACTGTTGATATTCAGGTTGCTCAAGCAGATGGTTCAGCAGGTGTGCTGAGTAGCGCTTTTACCTATCAACAAACTGTTCAGTCGAATATTGCTGGAGGCGAAAAACAACGTATTTTGGCATTAGCCCTTGACCCGACTGAAAATTATTTATTTGCCTCGACAGGCAGTGAAATTCTGATTTTAGATGCTCAGGCCAGTCGCTATACCAGCCGTGCTGAAAACCCACTTAACCCAGATGATTTGCTAAATCGGGTGGACCTAAATAAAGACGGCATTGATGACCGTATTCTCGCCAAAATAGCGTTACCAAAGGGATTGGTGGCACTGGATGTTGAGCCTTACTTTGAACAGGGGGTGGATCGTTTATTTGTCACAGCAGTACGTTTGCAAGATGGTCAACCGAGTCAACCCGAGTTAATGGTGTTGGCCGTTGATGCGCTGAATTTAGCCAATACCACGGTTATTAAGCGCCTGCCGTTGCCAGGTGAGGTGGCACAGGGGTTAACCGTAAAAAATTATAAATCCTTAGTGGCAATGGGGCGTGCTGGTGTGGGCTTGGTGGATAGCTTTTATCAGCAAAAGCTCTACTTGGTTGACCAGCAGCTGATGCCACAACAAACTCCAGTACTGGATGTAGCTCAGGCTCTGGAGGTAGAGCGTATACCTGGGCAGTCAGTCTATGTTGCGGTTGGGGGAGATTATGATTATCAGTCTTTCAAACTTAATGAGGGAGCAGGTGGCTTGTTTATTGTTGAACAGCAAGCTGCATCATCTGCCAGCGATCGAACTGAGTCAGCCTCCGGATTAGTTGTCTTGAGCCAGTTACCTGTGGCTGCGAATCGGGTCAAGGTCAAAGGTCACTTTGCCTATTTAGCGGCAGGTGCTGAAGGGCTGGTGATTGTGGATATCAGTAATCCATTACAGCCAGTGATTGTCAGGCGCTTGAGTGAAGTCGGTTTTGTTCACGATGTAGATATCAATGGCCATCTGGTTTACCTGGCGCTGGGTAAACAAGGGATGGTACAGGTGGATATTGCGGACCCGACACAGCCCGTTATTGTGGCAAGCTTAAATGCTTATCAGGGTAATAACTTAACGCAAGTGGTGGCGGGTAGTGCAACGGCTTTGGGTGCAGGCCAGTCAGGCAATGCCCAGTGGGTAGCTCAGGTGGTGCCTGATGCATCCCTTAAAATCTATGATATTGACCCGCAGCAGCAGCTCAGTGCTTTACCCTCAGGAGCTCTAGAGATCATACTTCGCTTTAATAAAGTGGTGGATGGGTTAGACAGCAATAAGGGCTTATTTAGCCTGAACGATGCTACTGGGCAGCCATTACCTGCTAAGGTATCCCTACAGCATAATGATGTGCTGCTGACCTTAGCCGCTGAGCATGTTAAAGCCCTGCAGGATCAGCAGCCATTACAGCTTGCAGTAAAAGCAGGGGTGGCCAGTACCATCGCTAATACTAGTCAGGTACTTTACCGTCTGGCGCAGGATGTTTATTACACACTCTATTTTAATAGTGGCAAAGACCCTGCGTTTAGTTTGGTTAATATCACACCCCACCATGTGTCAACAGCACAGTCGACCGAGGTCAGTGTAGCCGTCAGTGTTGCCGCAGCACATGCATCCCAGCTGAAGTTTTATGTGGGCGGCGTCAGTGTTCAGCCTCAGGCGATTGAGCCAGACCAGCAGAACGAGAGCATCTGGCTAGCAAAACTAACCATTCCACCGTTATCGATACCCGGTCTTTATGATTTATCTGCTGCCTTGGGAACGCAACAGCAACGGCTGCAAGGAGCCATTACGGCATCAGCACCACTTAGTTTTACCAGCATCAATCCTGGCTGGGGGCCTGCAGCGGGTAGGCAAACGGTCACAGTGCTGGGGCAAGGCTTCGAGCCAGGCACCACAGTCAGTGAAGGTTTGCAGATTTGGATTGGTGATACGGCGGTCAGCCAGGTTGAGGTGCTTTCCAGTCGAGAGCTGAAGCTGGTAACACCGAAAGGGTTACCCGGTAAACATACGGTCAGTGGGCGCGATCGTTTTGGGCATCAAGCGTTACTGGAAGGAGAACGGGGCTATGGCTATGGCTTACAACAACAGGTGGTACTGAACACCGGTAATGTGCATCCAACGATGCTGAACGTGTTGCCAGCATCGGGCATTGTTTTAACCAATGGGGGCTATTTACAGCAGGGCTATACCCTGGTGCCTGTTGAGCGTACTGCCTTTCCGGATAACTATCGGGCTGCTGCGTTTGCAGTGCAAGACCCGCTACATCCGTTATTAGTAGGGGGGGCACCTGCATTAACGGGGGATACCCAGCAACTGGTGAAGCTGGGGCAAATACTATCGTTGAAGCAAAAACAGGCGGCAGCTTCATTAATGCAAGGCACGTCATTGCAGTTATCCAGTGCCGAGCAGCAACTGCTCAGTCAGGAAGGTCGTTATGCGTTAACCATTGGTTTGGATTCCAGCCGGATTTATCCCGTCACCGAATGGGAAAATAGTATTGCCCGGCAGCGGCTTTATGTCGCCAGTGGTGTGGGAGGGATCAGCCGGTTAAATCTGGATGATCAGAATGCAATGCAATGGCTAGGTGATACCGATATCAATGGCCTGACCACGGATATCATTAAGCAGGGTAACAGTGTCTTTGCGTTGACAGCTCAGCCAGATCCTCCAGACGGTATCAAAGCACCTCAGAATTGTAGTTTTGTGGGCATTCCTGCTGAACCTGATGCCTTGATTCCAGTTAACTATCAGGTGGCCACGGATCCACTGCAGGTAACGGATAATGCCTTAGCCAGTGTCCAGGCTAATGCCCAGCTAAAAGGGCAAAGGGGGCGCTATCATAAAGGCTGGTTGTATTCAGGAGGAATACCCGCTGCGGTGCTATGGGGCAATTGTCCTTCCTGGTCAGGTGAAACGTTGCGAGCGCCTGAAAGTGGCAGCCAAACCAGCCAAATAATGGCGGTAAACCTGTTTGATCCTGCATTACAGGCGAACTATGACTTTCAGGGTAATGTACTGGACTTTGTCTTTTACCAGGCCGCTGTTCAGCCTGACTCTCAAGAACCTATGGCTGCAACCTATCTCATTGCGGCGTTAGGTACACAAGGCGTTGAGCTGGTACCACTGCATGCGGCTGAGCAGCGCGTGCGGATTGGTTTAGATGAGCTTAGTCCGTCAGGTAAGTATGCTGCCCGTACCCTGCGTATTCAGGGTAATACCCTGTGGGTCGCTACTGAGCAGGGTCTTGTCATGATTGATATGACTGACCCAGAGTCTCCCAAGGTGATTTCAGCGGGTAATGATGAGCCGGTGTGGGATATGGCCATTCATAATGATCGGGTGATTGGTGTGGCCGATGAGGGGCTACGCCAGTTTGAACTACCTGGTGCACTGGTGATGGGGGTTCAGGTAGGAGGAGAGCAAACGGGTAGCCAGACTAATGATCAAGCACCGTTCATTACAGCAGGAGATAAGGTTTCTCCCGGGGATCAGCAGTTAATTACTGTACAGTTTAATGAGCTGGTCAGCACTGAAAGTATCCAGCAACCAGGTGCTTTGGTGCTGCAACGTCGAGTACCCGAAGGTTTGCAAAATGTACCGATCACCTTTGAGGCTGCGCCTGATGCACCTGCCAGCACAGCGGTTCAGTTTAAAGTGAGCCTTGAACCCAACGCTGTTTATGAGCTGGCCGTCAATCAAGCCAATACGGTGCGAGGCCGTGACTTATGGTTACCCTTTAAACAGTCACTGCAGACAGCGGCCCAGTCGTTTAAACCTTTCTCAATTCATAATGTCAGTCAGGGACGGGTTCGTTATGGTAATCAAGAAGTTCCGGTTGTTATCCATGGGCGTGGCTTTAGTGCAGACATGCAGGCTCAGCTAAACCAGTATCCGCTTGCCCTGTCATTTATTGATGAGAATACGCTGCATATTCCTGCTCACACCTTAGACATGCTCCCCCTCAGTTCTGGGCAATATCACTTACGGTTAAGTCATGCCGGGTATCAGCAGGATTGGCTGGGTGCGGTGATTATCAGTGATGCGACGCCGTTGACGGCAGCCAAGTTTTGGCTAGCCCCGGATAATACCGATCAAGAAGGTGGGCAGCGTATTAATGTAACGGTTGATAAACCCGTACTCCAGCCCGGTACCACGGTCCTGCTAAAAGCACGTAACAGTGATCAGGAAATCTACAGTGGGCAAGCGTTAACAAGTGAAGCTGCAGGTGCGGAGGCGATTCAATTACAGGATGACGTACAAAGTCAGCAGGCCTTTAGCTTTTTGGCCCCCACCGTATTAGCCGCTGACCTGTATGAGGTTTGGTTACGCATCCCCACCGGCAACAGTCAGCAAGAGGTCTATGTTGGTGATATGTCATATACCTTACCTGGTGGTTTAGCCATCAGCTTGCCGAACTATCCACCGATGACCATAGGGGCTGTCACCCGCTGGGATAATTATCTTGCCGTGGGGGTTAAGTCAGGTCAGTCACGCTCTGCCAGTAATCGATTTTTGATGAATGCTGGTTTAGAGCTTTATGACATTAGTTTGTGGGACCGCCCTGTGCGCTTGTCACAGCTGCCTATGACAGACCCAGTGACTGGCATTGAACGCTGGGATGACACCTTATTTTTAGCCAATGGGCAAGGTGGAGTCCAGGTAGTGGATATTCAAGATAAGGCATCACCTTTGCTGGTGGCGAATGTAGCAACCCCAGGTTATGCCGCCATGGATATTGCGCTGTCTGCACCTACGGCTGAACAAACACGCGTTCTCGCTCTGGTGGCGGCGAATGATTTAGGTGAGGGGTATTTACGGTTCTTTAGTCTGGAGCGAGAAGGGCTAACCCAGGCTGCGGCGCTACCTACCTTAACCTTCAGTAATGATGCCCAGCAGCAAGCTGGGAGTGGTGAACAGCGCCTACTTGGTATGCCTGTGGATGTGGCATGGCAGGATGGTCAGCTTTATGTGCTGACTGTGCATCAAGGCAAGCTGTCATTAGTGATCTTTGATCAACTCCAGCCTACCGTGAATTATCAGGTGGTGGCTGTGCCAAGGGCGAATGTCGGAGGGGATTTGGCCAGTGCTAAATATGCTGCAGCGCTGCAAGTTTCGCCCTCTCAAGTGACTGTGGCAACCACAGATACATCGTTGATTTTGGCGAAGCAGGATGATCAATGGTCACTGCGGTATTGGCAGCAAAATCCTCAGCAGCAGGTTGAGCTTGCAAGTACCGGAGGGCAGGTGTTGCAAGCTGAACAGGGAGGGTTACGAGTCACGCAGAGTCCGGTTTTTGCCTTGGCCTCAGTCATGCCAGCGAAAGACAGTGTGCTGCATCCTGGAGCCACTATTACCCTATGGTTTAACCAGTTGATCAATACCGAGTCCAGTGTCATTGGTAGTAGTGTGAGCCTGTTGCAGGCCAATGGCAGCTCACTGAGTAGCAACAATTATCGCATTGAAGCCAGTAACACACTAGAGGGCGGGCAGGTCATCATTACGCTGGCAGATACCTTGAGTTACAGTGGCGTGCTCCGGTTGCAGGTGTCATCAACACTGGTGGATTTACAAGGCCGAAGTTTGGCGAGTGTTATTGATCAAGCTTATGTTATGAATGATCAGCACCAACCTGCCATTACTGAGGTGAAGCGCCTGGTTGCCGGAAAACAGCAGCGTCATTACTTCCATGCTGATGGTTCGGAGCAAGCGATTATCAAGGGGAAATACTTTGGTACAGATACAGCCAACCTCCACATCAAACTGGGCAGTCAAATACTCAATCCAGCTGACATTGTTGATGTGACGGATAGTCAGCTGACGATTAATGTTCCCGCACTGGCCATGGCTGATGCCAGTCAGTCAATCCCCTTAACCATTAAACGCCTGGATACCCTCACTCAAGCGACACGCTATGGTGCTCTGGTCATTTTACCGAAGCAGCAGATTGTTGATTTCAGACCTAGAACTGGTCCCCCACAAGGTGGTAATTGGGTTGATATTTATGGGTTGGGCTTCAGCCATCAAACCCAGGTACGTTTTGCGGAAGCGGTAGCGGGGGATCTACAGGTATTAAGTAGTCGCCACTTGCGAGTAAGGGCACCTGCGGGCAGCTTCGGTGATGTGATCCTGCAAGCCCAAAATACGCTGTTCCCTGGTGAACAGGCCCAAAGCACCGATGCTTACTTTTATACAGGGACTGGTACCGGAAGCACTGAGCTTGCCAGTGATCGTGCTAGCCCAGTAGCAAAAGTATTAGCCAGAGAGCAGATTCTCTATGCCGTTACTGGCGGTGGTATGGATGTGGTTAACCCGCAAGGTGAAGTGGTGAAACGGCTGACCAGTAATGTCGCACGACTGTCTGTCTTTGACCTGTCTGATCCGGTCAGGCCTGCATTGATTGAAAAAAATATTGCGGATCAGACACTACCCTATCATTTTGCTGTGCCCCAAGGCCTAACCCCCAATGGATTTACGGCAATAAGGCAGGTAGCCGATAGCCTGTATCTGGTTGGTGGGCAGCAGCTGTTTTATTTTGATGTCAGTTTACCGGCTGAACCACAGTTGATTACTCAGTTCTCGCTGAGGGGGAGAGCTTCAGACCTGGTCGCATCAGGAAACACCCTGTATGTTGCTACTCAGGTGGGGTTACAGGTATTGCAAATCGATAGTCACCAACAACTGACTGAGCTGGCATTTATTGAAGCGCAAAATCTGGGTGGACAGCCTGGTTTACTCTTTTTTACCCCTGAACAGCTTTGGCTCACTTTGCCGGCAACCCAACAAGTCAAAGCACTGGCGTTGAGCACTGGGGCCTACCAGCAACAGCAGGTACTGGATTGCCAGGATATGGCCGGTAATAAGTTCACCCCGCATGGCATCATGGTGACGGAAGACTTGCTGTGGCTAGCCAGTGGGCGTAATGCTTCAGTCGTTGCCTATTTGCCACAGCAAGGTGAGCGTTACGTGCCAGTGGCTTCATTGAATTTGAAACAGCTTGAAAAAGGTGAGCTGTTAGCCAGTGAGTTGAGGCTACAAGGGCAGTACCTATATGTGGTGGCAGGCCAAGGGGATATTCAGGTGTTTAATGTGGCTGACTGGTTAGCCAGTCGCTTTAGTCAGCGACCTGAACTGATACAAGCCTATGGCATCACCGGTAATGTCACCAGCTTGGCTGTCACAGCTAAAGCTTTGTATGCAGGTACAGCGCTGCTTTATGAAGATGGTGAAGCAAGGGAAAATCCTGTCAGTAATGAAGTGATTCCTCGTATAAATCATATGGGGGGAGGTATTAATACGATTTTGCCCTCACAGTTGATGGTTATTGATCAACAGCCTGCAGCACGCCAACTCTTAGCGGTGGAGGGTACTGTTGCGGTGCAATTTAACCGAATACTTGATGCCACACAGGTGAGTAACGCTGATGAGCAGCTCTTCAGTTTAACCGTCGCAGGGGAAACTACTCCTGTAGCAGGCTATATATCTCAACGGGTCAATAACCAGGGTTCACAGTTAATTTTTACCCCAGCCCAGCCTTTATTGGCGAATAAGCGTTATCAAGTAAGCGTGGCATCTGCCTGGCAGGATATTCAGGGGCAGACGCTGGGCCAGCCTTATGCATTTGCAGTGACCACCACTGATGCTGCACAGCCAGTACTGCGGTCAGTGGATCAGGCACTTGGCAGTTGGCGAGGGGGGCAAGCATTAACTTTGTCTGGGGAAGGGTTTGGCCTGGATACTCAGGTCTGGATCGGGGACTTACTATTGTCCCCTGAACAGGTTATTGAGCGCTCTCCCAATAAGCTGGTGATTCAGCTGCCCAGTTATGCTCTGGCGAAAGCACAGAATCGGGCTGTCAATATCAAAGTCACCAATGGCCCACTGGCCTCGACCTTAACGGCGGCCTACACGTTTATCGCTGACCCTCAGATTGAAGCGATTGGTGCTTGGGTCAATGGTCAACTGCAGCCAAACCAGAAGACATTTGTCTTTAACAGTGGTCAAGCATTCGCCATTCAGGGAAAAGGACTATCCGCTGAGACCCAAGTAAGCATCAACGGCGTCCGTGTTGCCCAGGTCAAACTGGTCAGTAGTAATCTATTAGAGTTAGCCATTCCTGCAAATGTGTTGGGACCACTGCAGGTAGCCGTGAGCAATGATGGCTTTAAGCAAGACGTGCAACGGGATATATCACTGCAGGTCCGCTTACAAGGACAGAAGCAGCTCCTGGCGGTTAACCAGGTGGCACGCTGGCAGGATTTGCTGGTGACTGCGCGGGGTACAACCCTGAGCTTGTATAGCACGGCAGGTAGTGCCGTTCCGGTTTTACTGGCAGAACTTTCACTGCCTGAGCATCCTGCAGCCATCACCCTTAATGACAATACGTTGGGGGTGATTCTGCAAACGAGTCAAGACGTTCTGCTGTATGAGCTGACCAATGTGTATCAGCCCAGCCTGCTCAACCGGTTAGTTCATGTGGCAAGCAGTAATACAACCGCTCAAGCTAACACAGCAGCTACATCCAATAGTTTCTTGGTACGTGGGGTTAATGTGTTGCGTCAGCAAGGGGATATCCTGCAGCTAACAACACTGAATGGCCGTGACTGGTTGTCTTTGAATTTGCGGGATCAAGGCGAGGACCTGCCAATATTAGGCCTTGCTGCTACAGATTACTATTTAGTTGTTGTTAAAGCCGGGTGGCTGGAGTTACGGCAACTGAGTCAGCCAGAAACCCTTGTTGTGGCGCAGCCTATTGCCGCGCAAACATTGCAGCAACTGTTAATCAATAAACATCGAGTAGGACTCGTCAGTGGAAATACGCTGTATGTCTATGATACTGCCTCGTTGATCACAGGGCTGGCTGAGCCACTGCTAGGTGCAGCCTCAATACCTGATGCGACTGATAACGATCACTATGCTTGGAGCGGAGAGTTGCTGGTGCAGTCTCAGCAGGCACATATTCGCTTTTACGATATTAGCGTTGATAGGGCGGTGACTGATTCGCAAAGGTTGCAGCTTGTTACCATGACCAGCCCTATGGCCGTAGGGCATTATTTAAAAGGGTTACAGCTAAGTCGTACCTTGCTGGAGTGGTGGGATAGCCATGCTTTTTACTCTATTGATTTACCCTTTGTGCTGAATAGTCAAACGCAACCTGAACAGCTTTACAGTGAGCAGCAGCCACTGCAGCTGAGTATTGCCCAGCCTAATCAGTGGCGGTCAGTAGGCTATCAATTGGCGAATCTACAAAGTGGTGATGATCTATCTCATACAACCCGATTGGATGGCCGGCAGGTAGTGCTTGAGCCATCAGGCTCAACCTTTGCCGTGGGAGGACTCTATCAATTACGGTTAGTCAATGAGCCAGCACAAGTGGTGCAAGGCGTGAGTTTCCAACATGATATTCCCTGGCGCTTAACAACACAGCCTGTGCTGGGACGAGCACCACCGCAGATTACCAGTGTGAAGCCCTCACTGGTTATTAAAGATCAACCTTACACATTTACCTTACATGGCAGTGGTCTAGCTGATATCACCTCATTACAGCTCGGTACGTTGCAGTTGACACAGCAGCAGCTCACCTATGACCCACAAAACCAAGCATTAACCTTTACCGCAGCACTTCCCACTCAAGGTATACAAACCTTACAAATTAATACTGCTCAGGGTGTTCAGCGGATACCTGCAGCGTTGAATGTCGTCTCACCGTTAGTGATTACCCAGGTCCAGTCCAATTATATTGGTGGCGTTGACCAGGTCAGTAATCAAGCAGGACAACAAGTAACGGTGGATATCAGTGGTTACTCATCCGATGTCACACTCCATTGGTTCCCTCAGTCAGGTGGCTATCAGGCAGGTACCGGCAATCAGGTGGCATATCAGGTACAGCAGCCTGCAAGTGGTCAGACTGGTAGCACAGCGCAGCTTCAGTTCGTAACGCCAGCGAGTACGGCAGGTTTGCGGTATCAGGTGGTGGCACGCCGTGCACTTCCTGCGACGGCTGCGGTGGAAAGCCATACAGCAGCACAAATGCTGTTGGTGGTTGATGATAAGGCCCCTGCTATTAAGCTTGTGCAAACACTCAGCTCACAACAGCCACTGAGATTAGAGGCCAGTGAACCGATACAGGCAAGTGGGCCCAGGGCATTCAGTGTGACTAAAATCTTTAAGGATTACCAAACCCACAGCTCACCTCAGGAAGATATTTCTGGGCGGTTTGCCGACTTACTGACTCAAGGTAACCAGCTATTGCTGCAGCTTCGTCCTGGTCAAACACTGGAGGTCAACGCCTTTTACGAAGTGAAGCTGTTTGGACTGCAGGATCAGTATGGCAATGCAGCAGCTGATAATGCGTTAATCACTCAGGGTACGTTAACCACGCTATACCAGGGTACTGACTCACTGCCTCCTAATAGGCAGTCAGTCACGTTGGTGAATAGTACAGATAATGCACCTGTCACCACTGCTACTTTAGTGAAAACCGGAAGTCGTTATCGCTGGCAAATTCAGGCAAATGATAACTACCTGGCCTCGGAAAAACTTCACTACAGCTATCGGTTATCGTTCGATGGGGGGCAAACTTATGCAACCAGCTGGCTTACTGCCAGGCAAGGGAACGTTGATATTGAGGTGCCTGCTGGTACCGTTGGTGTTGCGTTAAAAGCAATGATCAGTGATGGCAAACAAAGCATTGAAAAAGTTTGGCAGTTTGCCGCGACAGATCCTAGTTTAACATTGCAGCGCATCACCATGACCCCTTCACCTGCAGAAGAGCGACAGCAAAGCCTGATGGCTTTTGAGTTAACCGGTGATGTGGACCTGGTGCAATCAGCCAGCGTGCTCATTGACAATGGACAACAAGCAGGCTGGCAGCCAGTGACCATTGACCCTGCTACCCACCAGTTAACCTTTACCCTGACCCAGCCACGGCTATCTGATCTACCAGCCGCCGCCGGTAGTGGTCAAACGACTCGGCAAATCCCAGTTAGCTTACGTTTACAACTTGGCAATACGGGCACTTCACAACTACTGACCTTTACCGATAGCTATCTATTGGGGCCTGATGCTACTCCTCCACAGATAAGTATTGTCAGCCCTCTAGAGGGTGAGCGTGTGGCGAAAGGGCAGTCATTGAAGGTCTTGTTGAGTAGTTTTGACCAGTTTGGCATTGACCGTGTTGAGGTTTGTGTCAATGCCGCTGATGCCCAGCAGCCATTTACTGATGCTACAGCCTGCCAGGTCCTGACAGGTAGTAATCAGCTGACCTTAGCCATTGCCAAAGATGCCCCTGCACTCTTGCGGTTACAGGCAAGGGCTATTGATCTCAATGGTTTGGTCAGTGATACCGCCACCGTGCAACTGGCCACAGTGGATGCTACGGATATCCTGCCAGAGTTGGCGATTGTTGCGCCTAATCAGGGGCAAACATTTTACAGTGGTGAGACCCTTAATCTGTCGCTGCGCATGGTGAACCTGGCACAGGCTGAACTACACGTCGCATTAGCCGGTGATACCCAACATACTAATAATCCAGCATCAGTGATGATCACCAAACCGAGTGCAGAAACGGACTATGTTTCGTATGCACTGACCTTACCTGAAGTAACTGAGGCGATGGTTGCAGTACTTAAACTGACCACTACAGCCAGTAGTCAACTGCCATTGCCTATGGTGAGTCAGCAGTTGATTAATGTTTTACCCGCTCCTGGGATCAGTACTGCCCCAGAGATTAATGTGATTCCAGCACAGCGGGTGCTGTCGGGCAGTGAGCTGTTGATTCAGGTCCCCATACCAGAGGGCATGACGGACTTTAGTAAGGCCTCAACAGTTGCAGTTGCTGGGGTTGATCAGGCGCAATCCTTCGCCTTTGGCGATCAATGGCGGCATCTGCGTGTAGTGCCTGGTAATGCTGCCATCGATATTGCTGCAACCTTGCAGAACCGAGCTAGGCAGCAGGTGCAGCAACAGCATTCCGTGCAGCGGATCAACTATCTTTCTGAGCAGCCGTCGACCTACTACCAGGCAAGAACAGCGGGTTATGCGCTTGGCCAGCTGGTGGTCGTGCCAGGCTATCGTCCTGATCCAGCTGCGCCGGTTAACACGACTGAACCTGTGCAGGGACTGGTTTGGGTGGAAAATCGTTACCAAGGCGGCTATCAGCTGCGTGACCAGCATCAGGTGCTGTATACCTCACTGCAAGGGCGCCTGCAGCAGCTGAGTTTTACCGGAACAGGGCTGGTGGCGGTTGAAACCTCAGCAGAGCAGCAACAACTGCTATTCTGGCCGCTGATATCGGGTACGCAGTCAGGCGATT
The DNA here is from genome assembly GCF_000428585.1 of Zooshikella ganghwensis DSM 15267. Classification (GTDB taxonomy): domain Bacteria; phylum Pseudomonadota; class Gammaproteobacteria; order Pseudomonadales; family Zooshikellaceae; genus Zooshikella; species Zooshikella ganghwensis. The sequence goes on from NZ_AUAF01000006.1 coordinate 43,788, forward strand.
CCGTAGGGCGGTTTGGCCCTCCCATTAAGCGGCTCTTCCTCGCAGAGCTGTTAGGTGGTAGTGGTGACTTTATCTTTACCCGTTCGGGCAACGTGCTGAGTGGGCTTCAGTATCGCCCAGGCTCTGCATCCCCCGGTTTACTGTTACCGATGCTTGGCAAATCGCTCAGTGGTGATATCCAGCAGGCAGTGGTTGTTGAGCAGCGAGTCATGGTGCTTGTGAAGCGAGAAAATCAACAATCAGCATTAGTGATATTGACACCATCATCGGGTCAGCAGCTACATATGGCAGAAATAAACAGTCTGCTAGTCAGCGAACTGACATTACCTGAGGAGGGCGGAGAAAACACCAATAACTGGCAGGGAATGAGCGGGTTGAGTGATGAGCTGTATCTATGGCGAGGGCAACAGCTACAGCGAATCCGGCTGACTGATCCTGTTCAGCCCAACAGTTGGACACGGCAAAAAATCTCGATGTTGGGTGATATTCAGCAGGTGGCCCATGACGGTTATTTACTTTGGGTATTGACCCAAAGTGCGTTAGGTAACTACTGGGAGGTGTGGCATCAGGCCGAAAGGGTTGGCCTGATACCTCATACAGCTCATGAAGTATTAATCACGGCACAAAATCTATTTAAGGTCGAAGCAAATACCATCACTCAGCAGTCACTGCTTGCCAGTGCTGCGCAGTTAAGTACTCTTGACTTGACTGAGCCAAACTTGGCGGCCACCAGTATTGAGCAGATTGCACTGCCTGGAGGCTGGCTGTTGACTGGCTTGCCAGCAGCTCCCCTGCAAACAGCACAAAAATGGTATATCACTAATCAGCAGCAACAGCGGTTGCCTGCTCAGCAACTTTCAGTAATCCATACACTTAACCAAACCTTGCAGCATATTCTGGGGGCAAGTGCGCCCAGTTTGCCACTGTCAGCCGCAATACTATGGTTACCGGCTCAGCAATCTGAGCAGAACATTGTGGTCCATGGTCTGTCTCATAATCAGCATCTACAGCAGGTATTGACGCTACCTGCCAGCGTCAACACAGACTATCAGTGGACGTTACCTAGTCAGCGACAAAGCTTAGCAGAGCAGGGGCACTTACCTTTGGTGCTACGTGCCCAGCAAGGTAGTCCTTCATTACAGCAAGTACAGATTAATGATCAGTTGCTTACGCCAACCTATGACATTTGGGGGAACTACTATCTCGACTGGCCTGCAGCAGCAACCGGTGAGATGGTGCTGGCTATGCAGCAACCACTGCAGCAGCAACAAGCGGTCGATACGGTTGCTAATGAGTCGTTAGCCACCATGGTCATTGCTGGGATCGTAAATAACTCAGTGCATAGCGAAGGCAGTGAGGTGCAGTTATCTGTTTCCGTCACCGGCTTGGATGAGACCTTAATCCAACAGGGTATGACAGTTCAGGACTTACAGCTGCGCCTAGAAGACTTTAATGGTGCCACAGTGTTCAGTGAGTGGTTAACCGATGCTCAGTTAACGCAGGTGCTTAATGAGGGAACGGTATGGCGCTGGCGATTACCTCAGGTTGAACAACAGGCCAGTTACCGCATCAAGGCTCGGGCCTATATTGGTCAAGCTCGTTACGTCACGGAGCAGGAAGTTAACCTGCGGGTGATTCCCCAAGTCACCCTTGCAGTGCCTGAGCTACTGCCTTTACCTAACCATACTTATGCAGGTAGTACACTCAATCTGGCCTTTAAGCCAGACCAAGCCAATTTGGCTGGGCAAGCCGTGCAGAAAAGCATTGCTATTTACGATGAGCAGCAGCAACTCCTGCATGCTGGAGGGGAGCAGGTACGCTTTACGGTACCAAACGCTGTTCGTCAACTACGGGTAGTGGCTACGGTTGATGATGGTTTGGGTAACCAGCGACAGCAGCAATGGCAGCTGAGCGTTAGGGCTGCTCCGCAGTGGGCTATTTCAGCAGATTCCCTGCCATTTGATGCTTTTCTCCCCGTGGTAGGAGGTTATTGGTATAGCCAGGGGGCCACACTGCGAAACCTGCAAGGTCAGAGTTTTACCGCTAATGGTCCGCTGACTGCACTGGCTATGGTAGGCGCCCGGTTGGCCCTGGCAGAGCAAGGGATCGGAATCACGCTGGCGGTGACTGAGGGTAATCAACTACAACGACAGGGCCATTATCCCTTAGCAGGGCGTGTACAGTTAATGGCCAGTAATAGTCGTCAGCTACTTGTTGCGCATGGGCAGCGTTTAACGCTGTTGGATACTGATAACTTTAATGCTTTAACTCAGGACTCGGGTACTACGGTACCGCCTAGTTGGGTGCTTGAAAGTCCGATATTGGGTGTGCAACGTTATGGCAGCGACTTTTTGTGCTTAACACAGCAGCGACTCTGGAAAATTACTGCACAGGGGCAACAGATTAAGTTGCTGGATGGACACAGCCAGTTTGCAGGAAATACCTTCAGTGCAATGGCAGTGTATCGTGATGCAATTTACCTCGCACTGACTAATGCATCAGCTAGTCAACAGGGGTTGATCAGATTGGTGAGCGGGCAGTCACCTCAACATATGATTTTACCGGTTAATGCTCAGCGCTTGTTGGCATTATCAGGTCAGCTATTAGCACTGGATAGCCGGCAACAAACCCTGCAGCAGATCGATATCAGCTCACCGGATGCCATTCAGATAACAGCAGAGTGGCCTATTACCTTGAGCGTTGATGTTGATAGTGAGCAGCAGTCGGTGCTGGCTCATAATGCACTGAATCAAAGTGCATTGAGTCAAGGCAAGTTGTGGCTTGGTGGGAAGGCCGGTCAGGTCATAGAGTGGCAGCGCATGACTGATTATCAGACACAACTGGTTACCTCAGCTGCACTATTTGCCGCCAGTTATCCAGCTCCAGAGCACGTACTGCCTCAAACAGAGGGTTTTCGTGGGGTTGTCAGTGATGTGGCACTGGCACAAGGAACCCCCATACTGGCAGGGGGACACTGGGGCGCAGCCTGGTTGACGGCTACTCAGCAAGCGGGTTGGCAACTGCAAGCTTATCCTCCTCAGGCTTTTACCCAGGCAACCCAGCAAGTAGCAGCGAATATTCACTATCAGTTTATGGTTCAGCCTGGCTTACAGCGGGTGTTGATACAGCACAGGCAAACCAACCAAGTACGAGAATTTATCCGTAATATTGATCCGCAGGCCATTGCCTTGACAGCGCATCATTTAATCATTGCAGCAGGGAGTGAGCTGTACTGGTTACCGCTGCCTGCTGCCGGACAACCATTTACTTCAAGTCCATATAAAGCGGACTCAGCGCCACACTTATCGCTGGGTACAGCAGCCATTCAGCAACTTACCGCGCATGGGCAAAGTGTCGTGGCACTGCTGGACAACGGTCAGCTATGGCAGGTGACTGCAGCCGTTGCGGCGGCAGGACAGCATCAGCCATGGCAACCCCCATTGCTATTGAATGAAGGTGATGTCGATCAGCCGACGGCAATGGCACTAGGGGATGGCGCGCTATGGCTTGGCCAAGGCAGCCTGATACAGCGCCTTGACTTGATTACCCGACAACGCCAGGACATACCACTGAATCAGTTACTGTTGAGCTACCTGGTTTATCAGGATGGCCTGCTATGGCTAGCAGCCCAGCAAGCGGATAATACTGGGCAATATTGGGTTCAAGCCTTAGATACTCAGCAACAGCAACTCATTGCTGATAGCCGCCTCAGTATGGATAAGCCCATTACCGCGATGGCGGTAGATGCCAATCAGCTATTGCTGGGCTATGGGGTACAAGGGGCGCAACTTATTCAAATCCCTGAACAAGTGCTAACAGCCAGTGCTAGTCGCCAGCAGCCCTTACCACAAATTATTTCTCACCTTGAAGTGCCTTTACCTGTGCAATTCGTTCAAACCCAAGGTATTGCCGCAGCCGCAGTGTATGCGAATGAACAGCTTATTGCCCATTGGCATCAGCCTCCTTTCACAGGTACGGTGCGTTTACCTCCCTGGCTACCCACAGGACAGACACTTCAACTAAAAACCACGGTAGAAGACGTCAATGGTCGAGTTATAAGTGCTACCTCTGAGCCTTTTTTGGTGCAGCTACCTGCTCAACCTGGCAACACCTTCCGAGTGCAGGCTTTATTTGCAGAGCACAGCTGGTCGCCAGCACCTTTCATCGCCGAAGCCAGCATTCAGCAGAATCAGCAACCCATTGCTCAAGTGCTATTCCTCCATGCGGAGCAGGAAAATGGTCCCTGGCAGGTTGCCCAATCCCTGGTTGGTACGCCTTATATCTATCGGGATAATTTGGTCACACCTGCCACAGGTACTTATTTGAAAGTGCGTGCGGTGGATGTGTTTGGCAATGTGGCAGAAAGTAAACCACGGCTGTTCTACCGTCATGCGGACAATCGACCGCCACAAATCAGCTTAACTGTAGCTGGGTCCGGTACCCAACAGCTCACCACTAGCCAGGGTGAAGTGACTGCACAAGCCACACTGGGAGAGTCATATCACTTCAATGTGTCGCTAGAAGATGCTGAGAGTGGCATTGAGCAGGCATTGTTACGAAAAGATGGACAGGTCATTGCTGCGGCCTTTGCGGGTCAGCCCTTGCATTATGCTGTGGTGCCTAGTGCTGTTGGCCAAGCGGAGTATCAGCTGGAGGTTAGGGATAAAGCAGGCAATCAGCAGCAGCTTCGAGCAGTGGTCACCGTTGTTGGGGATCGTTATCCAACACTTGAGGCGTTGGCAAGTAGCCCATCCTCACAAATTTATGAGCAACAGTCTTTTTCAATCACGGTATCGGCTAAAGATGATATTGCGATACGTCAGTTGCAGGCTACATGGAATGGGCAGACACAAACCATTTCATTTGATCAGCCACAGCTCCGCAATTATAAGTTGACCTTAAGTGATGCCCGGACTGAGCGTTTAACTCAAGCCATTACCGATACGTTGACAGTTCAGGTCACGGACAGTAGAGGGCAAAAGGCTCAACAGACTCTTTCCTTGCAGGTTTTACCTGACCCCGTTCCCGATGCCAGCCGTATTAGCCTGAATTACCCGGCACAAACGGTATATGGGGCGACAGTGGCGATTAATTTGCGGCATTTAAGTCAGGCTGATGCGATGGCTGATGCGTTGCGCCTAGACCTACTGCAAGTGACGCAGACAGGAACCCATGTGCTGACTTCACTCACCAATCATCAAGGTCGCTATGATAACTATACGCACTATGTGCGCTTGCCTGTGCAGCCCTTACCTGAGCATCGTTACCGCTTTAAGGTGGTATTAACTGATCGTTTAGGCCAGCAGCAGCAAGGTGCTGAGCAGCAAATTATCCTGACCCAAGCACCCACAACATTAGTGTTTACCGAGGTTGCCAAAGTGGTCAAGGTAGGACAAGCACCGGTATATCAGGTGCGGGTGACGGATGCGAATGGTACTGGGGTAGCGGGTCAGCGTGTACAGTGGGGGTTAAGGGATAGCAGCAGTGGCTATGTAAGTCAGCAGGGAACGAATTTAACGGATACGGATGGCTATGCCAGTTTAACTCTGAATACGTCACGGCAGGCTAAAACTTATGAGCTACAAGTATCACTGATGGATTACGCTGCCATTGCTATGGTGCGTCAGCAAATTGAAGTACAAGCAGGCGTGGTCGCGGAGCTTCGTTTTAGTCATTTACCCGCCACAGCTGCGGGTGACAATCTGGGCATTGCCGTGCAAGGTGTTGATAGTCAGGGTAATAGGGTAACAGATGATAATCGCACCCAGTTTCTGATCCGCTTACCGAACACCCAGTTCCAATGGGTACCTAGTGAACAGTTAGTGGTTCAATCGGTTATTGAAGGTAGCCAGAACCTATCACAAGCACTTGTTACTCTAGCCAATGGCCAAGCGCGTTTAGTATTACAAGCCGCCACTCAGGCTAACCGTTATTTACTGCCACTACAGACAGCTCAAGGCCAAGGGGCGCTCCGCTTCAGCTACCAGCTGGATGCTCACCAGTTGGCTTTCCATACAGTGTCTCAGTTGCCCATTAACGTGATTGCTGGAGTCCCAGCCAGTGTCTTACTGACGGATGCACAAGGTCAACCACAAGCTTCAGGTGATGTCGCTGCAGTAGATACCCATCATGAGGTGGCATTACAACTGCGTTTGATGGATCGCTTTGGCAATCTAGCAGCTAATCAATCAGCAATGCATGTGCCTGTTTATACCACCGAGCCTGCGCAGATCAATCAACAAGGAGTTACCAGTCTCATTGCATTAAGTCAGGGGCAAGGTCAGCTGGTGGTTACCAGCGAGCAGTATGGCGAGGCAACCGTGGCGATTGGTCTAGCTTCAGGTGAAGCACCTCCTGAGTTAACCGGCATTGATCATAGTAGTGTGTTCCGCATCCAGTTCAGCGCGCAGCCACCTGAAGTCAGTCAAGCGTTGGCGACTAATCAGCAAGGCAGTAATACTATTCAGTTTATTTTCACCTTCGATGAGCCTATTGAGCTGAGTGGGGCCAATGGTGCAGCAGTTACCTTGCGACCAAAAACGGGAGATACCATTACGGATACTCCCATAACCGGTACCGTGAACTTACAAGGTCCTCAGCAGCTGGTATTTAGCCCTGCAAGTCCAGTGGCACTGGGCAGTTGTTATCAGTTTGATACCACAGGTTCAACATTAAAGGCTCAAGGTCGAGATGAAGCGATCAAAGTGCAGCAAGGAGAAGTCTGTACACCGCATTTACTCTGGAAATATGGTCAGAATATCAGCGTATCTGCCAGTCAGCTCACTGATCCAGCACCTGCTCATAGTCCTGCACAGTTTATGTTGACAGACCCACTATCCATTACTGCACCGCTGAGTCTGTCGTTACCGTATCAACTGGCTAATGGGCTCAGCCGGTACTTGTTAACCAACCTGAAAATTCATATTGGGTCGGCCACGCTGGGAGCTGAGGCAGTCTCCAGTCGAGATTACACTACCAGTGCATGGCTCACCCTGCCTGTAAACTATAGCTATAACGAGCCAACCATTTCAGTCGTACTCCCTAAAGACCTGCTGGATCAGCTGGCGGCATTATCACCACCGGTAAGGGCAAATGAGCCAGTCCTGGTGCAGCTGAGTGGCGATTACCGGGTTAATAATGAGCAGTCCTTTAAACTTCGGACAGGACGCCTGGCTGGTGTGAAGGTATTTGCTGAAGCTCAGGATACTGATCAAGATGGGCTGATTAATGGCCTGGAAATTATGCTGGGTTTAAGGCCAGATCTGGCTGATAGTGATGGTGATACTAAAGCTGATGGTGACGAAGACCTGGACAGTGATGGTTTATCAAATCTGGCTGAGCTGGCAGAAAAAACTCGATTAAACCGCTATGACACGGATGGTGATGGTTTATCCGATGGCAGTGAAGTACTGACCCATAAAACCAATCCACTCCTGGCGGATACTGACGAAGATGGTATCAATGATGGGGAAGAAGTCAGGCGTATACCTCCTACCTCGCCATTATTGGCCGATACCGATAACGATGGTGTGAATGATTACACTGAGCTTGTCAACGGGCTTGATCCTACCCGCAATGATATGGCTGAGGACCGTGATAATGATGGGTTAAGTAATGGCGATGAAATTAAACATGGTACCTACTTATCAGATTCAGATTCAGATAATGATGGCTTAAGTGATGGTCGAGAAGTAAATGAACTAGGGACTAACCCACTGTCCAGAGACACTGATGGTGACCTGCTAGCGGATGCTGATGATCCTGAGCCCCTGATTGCTGACCAGCAGCCACCACAGGTGGTAATTGCGCAACCAGCAGCCAATCAGCCGTTACTGTATGGACAACAGCTGCAGGTTAATGCAGAGGTGACCGAGGCTGGTCGGCTGGTAGAAGTGATGTTCCTGGTCAATGGCGTACAGGTCGCTCGTCTTACTAAACCTCCTTATCAATTCGCGGTGCAGCTACCCAGTGCGGGTAATCAGGTTGAGTTTGAAGTCCAGGCCCTGGATGTCAGTAATAACCTGGGCACCAGTGGCCCACAACCACATGCACTACAAAATGATCCGTTAACCACAGTGATAGGTCTGGTAGTTGATGGTCAAAATCGACCATTAGCGAATGTTAATGTGCAAGTAGCAGGGCAGTCTGCACAAACCGCACAAGATGGCTCCTTTGTAATAACTCAAGTGCCTGTTGCCCGTGGTGAGCTAGTAGCGCTGGTCAGTGGTCAACTGGCAGGTCAACCGGTTAATACCTTGAGCGAAGCTGTACAGCCAGTTTGGGGTGGGACCACCCAAATGGGCACCATTACCTTGCAGACACCTTTGGTCAATGTGGGGTATTTCAATGCACGACAGAATGCGGGTCAACTGTATCAGCGGCAGATTATCGAGCAGGCAGGCTTTAATGCCGTCCTGTTGAATGACTTGCAGTCTACTAGCCTGAATGCACTGGATATGCTGGTGCTTGACATTAATGCCGATCGAGTTGATCTGAATGCACAGCAACGGCAGGCGTTAGCTGATTTCGTAGCGGTAGGTGGCGTGGCCGTAATTCATGTAGCTTATTGGCGCAGTAATGCCTTGGACTGGTTGCCTGGCAGCCCTGCGACCAAGTTGCTAAGTCGCTATGCCCACGATAATAACTATCCCTTTGATCGTTGGGATACGTTAGCGGATGGTAAGGCTGGTCGCTTTACTCAATTAACACAGTCATATGCTACTCGGTCTTATTTACCAAAAGACAGTCTAGCTGCAACAACGCAGGCTTTGATGTTCTGTGGAGAACGTTATCAGAAGCAAGTTTCCGCCATTTGGTATGCCTATCAGCAAGGCTGGGTGTTCTTCTCAACCATTGGCCTTGAAATAACAAATGAAAGCTCCGTTGACCGGCAAACCTATGCACCGAATGTCTTGGCTTATGCCTATGAGCGCTCACTACTGGATTCGGATGAGGATGGTTTGGCTGATATTCGGGAAGTGAGTGCAGGTACTAACCCTTATCAAGCAGACTCTGATGGTGATGGTTTATTAGATGGGTTTGAGCAACGTTTTGGCTTTAATCCTTTGCAAATGGGAGAAGAAGATGCTGACCCGGATAATGATGGTTTAACCAACCTGGCGGAACAGACGGCAAAAACCCATCCACAGCAAGCAGACACCGATGGAGATAACTTAACCGATGGACGTGAGGTTAATGAAATTCACAGCAGTCCACTCCTGGCAGACACCGATAATGATCGGCTGAATGATGATGTGGAACTGGCCAATGGTGCTGATCCCACTAAAGCTGATACTGATCAGGATGGTTTAACTGATTATGAGGAGATCAATCAATGGTCAACCCGCCCTGATAAAGTGGATAGTGATGATGATGGTATCAGTGATGCTATCGAAGTCCGCTATTTTGCAGAGCATGGTAATAAACCATTAAATCCAAATAACAGTGCAGATGCAGATGAAGACTTTGATAACGATGGTTTGACCAATAAACAGGAAGTGGTGGAGTACCATACCGATCCTACCCAAGCTGATCAGGATGGTGATGGCTTATCCGATGGTGCGGAAATAGCGCAGGGTACCAATCCCGATAATCCTGATAGTGATAATGATGGGTTACTGGATGGTGAAGATAGTCATCCAAAAGATGTCGATACTCAGTCACCCCAGGTTGCTTTGTTAAAACCTGCAGCGGATAGCCGGTTACTACATGCCCAGCAGCTGGAGATTAAAGCAGAAGCAACGGATGACGGGCGAGTGGCGTCATTGGGTATTTATATTAATGGCAGCTTGTTACAGACCATTAATGGTGGCACAGCATCAATAACCTACACGGTTCCTGAGCAAATCGACACGCTACGTCTGGAAGTGATGGCCACTGATACGAATGGTAATCAGGCTACTTCAGGTGTGTTTACCTATACCGTCACCGATGATCCAGGTACAGAAGTGACTGGTCAGGTGCTTGATGCGCTAAACCAACCAGTAGCGGGTGTTCAGGTCAGCATCGGTACCCAGCAAGTGACGACCAATCATGAAGGGCGCTATCAGTTTACTCAGTTAGCAGCTACGGCTTTGACCTTGCAAGTCACTGCAGAAACGTTGTTTGGTAAGCAGCTAATGACTGCAAAATCAGAACCTTTTGCACCGATACCGGAGGGCCGGGTTGAGGTGCCTGCCTTAGTCTTAAAACGTTCAGGCGGCTGGCAATTGGCTGAAGGATTATCTGATGCTGAGGTGACTTATCCAAATCAAATAACTTTTAAACATGAAATTGATGGTGGTGGATATCGATTTGATTTTTATAGTAATGGTTATATCAGTCGGGGTCATAGAGATCCTGTCATTCAAGCTCATAGATTATATGTTAATGATGAAGAGTATAGGGGACCACAAACAGTTCAAGGCAGACTATCTGGTAGAGAAATTTATTTTCCAGCTGTAAAAATAGGTGAGTTGGACGTAAGTCGAAGAGTTTTTGTTCCCTACAGTGATTCCTATGCACAATATTTGGAACGAATTACTAATACCTCAAATGATGTCCAAAAAGTTAATTTGACTATTAACGGACGGCTTGGGGCATGGGCAAACTCTTTGATAGTTGAGACGAGTTCAGGTGATCAGGGGTTTGATAGTCATGACTATTATGTAATTGTTGATGATTCGTATAGCTCATGGCGTGACTCTACGGGCTTTTTGTTTGGTGATACGAGTGACAAAACCCTTAAGCCCAGAAGAGTGAGCATTAGTGGCGGGTTTTATAATTTTGATTTTGAGTTTACGTTATCTCCTCAACAAACAATTTCTTTATTACATTACGCTATTCAAAACCGGTCCAACTCATATATAAAAACAATTATCACTAGATTATTACAAGAAGAAAGAACCTTATCGGCGTTAACAGTCGAGGACTTTAACGCGGTAGCAAACATTAAAACCTACATAGATACCGACAAAGATGGCATTGCGGATGCTGATGAAGTGCCGCTAAAACTTGACCCTCTTAATAAGGACAGTGACGGTGATGGTCTGGAAGATGGATTTGAGCAACGCTATGGCTTTAATCCACTGTCACCAGCTGGTGCAGGTGAAGCAGATCAAGACCCAGATAATGATCAGTTGAGCAATTTATTAGAGCAACAGCATAAGTCGAATCCTACATTAGCGGACACGGATAATGATGGCTTATTGGACGGTGCAGAAGTATTAACCCATCACTCAAATCCAACACTTGCAGACTCTGATGGTGATCGACTTTCTGATTTAGAGGAAGTACAAGCAGGTACTTCTCCATCACTGGTAGATACTGACAATGATGACCTTACTGATTATGAAGAGTTAAAAGATTACAAGACGAATCCTCTGCAAGCGGATAGTGATAATGATGGGCTGTCGGATGGATATGAGGTCAATCATAACTTGCAGAATGTTGCCGCAACGGATGATACGGACAACGATGGCTTAACAAATTTACAAGAGTTTGGCTTGGGAACTAACCCTCGGTTAGCCGATACTGACAATGACCAATTATGGGATGGTTGGGAGGTTAATCGCTTTAATACAAATCCGCTCGCTAATGATAGCGATGGTGGGGGTGGGTATGACAGTGATGAAATCTTAGTTCATGGTACAGACCCTAATAGTGCTAATGATGATTTCAGTATTTATGATACGGGCAGCTATTTTTCAGATGAAAATAGCCGGTACTGGGAAGTAAGAGAAAATGGTGCAGCTGCTATCCGTTACCGTGGGGGTGAATTTACCCGTCTGCAATTATCTCAACAAAATAGCACGATCAATTATGGCAACAATCGACGACACTTAGGTTCTGACGGTCGAGAAGTGTTCTTTGGTATCCAGTCAATTCATAGTTTGCTCGTAGGACGGCGGACATATATTCCCAATGTCGGTGGTGCTTTTGTACGGCAGATGGAGATTTTGCATAACCCAACGGATGACGAGATAACTATCGCTGTCTATTTAAAAGGCCTGTTTTTTGTTACTGATCAATATACGGAGATACACACAACGTCTGGTGATGATGTTTTAACCCTTGATGATGATTATTTGATATTAAGAAATAAAAATGATTCATCTCACCCAGTGTTAGGCCATGTTTTTGCTGGTCCTCATGTTATGGCTGACCCAACAGATGATACTTATGGAAGAAGTAATGATAATGATTGGTTAGTTGCCTTTAATGTCACTGTTCCTGCTAAGAGTACACGGATACTGACGCACTTTTTGCGGCAAGAGGGCAGTGTTGAATTAGCCTTAGAAAATGCTAAGCAAACACAGCGTTTTGAGTCAGCAGCCTATAATTATTTAACCCCAGAGCAGCAAGCTGCCATTGTTAATTTTTATGCCTACCCAGATCAAGATCAGGACGGTTTAAGTGATGAGCAGGAAATAGCGCTGGGTACAGATCCAAATAATATTGATACCGATAATGACGGTATTGTTGATGGTAAAGATACTGAGCCTACTCAAGCTGATACTGAGTCACCCGTTATTTCAATTATTGAAAAACCTGATTCAGGTACTGAAATTTATGCAACTCAAACCATCAATATTAAAGCCAGTATTACCGATAATGGTTTGGTAAAACAGGTTATTGTTAAATTAAATAATGAGCAAATTATTACTCGGGATAAAGGTGGGGAGCAGACCTTTGCTATTCAGCTATCCGAAGCGACCAGTCAGCAAATCGATATTATTGCGGTAGACAGTAATAATAACCAACAGCTTTCAACGTTGAATTTAACGATTAATCCAGACCCAGGAATGACTGTATCAGGACGTTTAGTCTTCAGTGATACGTTGAATGGTGAGGATATTACCCAGGGACTAAGGGATATTACCGTCAACATCATGAGTAAGGCTGCCAGTGAAAGTGGTGGGGAAGTTATTGATACCGCTGACTGGCCAAGTATTGTTACCAATCAAGATGGCTATTTTACCTTAAATCATATTCCTTCCTTAAAAGGAGAATTTGTCGTTGATATTAATGCTCAAATGGGTAACCAACCGATAGTTTGGCGTTCCGAGCTCATTACTCCAGAAGCGAAAAAACAATTAGCGTTAGGTGAAATTGAACCTAAGTGGCAAATTATTGATGGTGAATTTTTGAAAAAAATGGGGCAGTTTAATGTTGAGATGAGGCAGTATGACTTAGATAGTGAACAATTAGTTTATACATCGCTAAATGATGGAATAATTCCTCATTTTTACGGCGAAGATTATATTGCTTACTCGGATGATAAACCACAGTTTTTATTAGGTAACGGTACCGTTATTTTTGGCAATATAACTAATGGATCGACATTATCTCAAGATGCTTATCAACAGTTGTTAGCAACCAGGCCTTATCTTATTTTCTACCATGGTGAACAACTACCAAAACGAACGTTAAACTATTCCGTAGGCTTTGAGTGGGGTACAGAAAGTGACGGTTATAGTGAAGTTCCTGAACGTTTCTCTTCAAGCCCTATTCAAGTAATTAACTTTGAAAATCAAGAGCTGTTAATTACCTATCAAAATGTGCCTGATAAAGTCCATTTTGCAATTAATCCTGGAGGTGTCACTAATCCTGAAAATATAGATGTTATGCGAATTCCTATCGGGTTGACCATTGATAAAAATACAGCCATTGAATTTAACTACCAAAATCCACAAGTAGTTAATAAACGCTATATTCGCTTAGCACCATTAGCCGATGGTGGTTATTGGGTGACATCTGGCCACTTTGGGGATCGCTATTTAGTGGATAGTGACCGGGATGGTATACCTGATATTAAAGAAATATTGATGAGTTTAGATCACCAAAATCGTGATACGGATGGTGATGGGTTATTCGATGGCTTTGAAGTGACATATGATTATGAACCTCGGTTTATTGGTGAGGTTGGAAGTGAAGCTGGATTTGATTGGGATGAAGATGAATTAACCAGTTTACAGGAGCAAGAGGCATTAAGTAGCCCTTCATCTGAAGATACAGATGGAGATGGTTTACTTGATAAGGACGAAGTCAATACACATAACACATTACCTTACTCACCTGACAGTGATGGTGATTTATTAGCGGATGCGGCAGAAGTTGCCATAAATTTAAATCCAAATCTTGCAGACAGTGATCAAGACGGTTTGGATGATTATGAAGAAAAAATGATTTATTTCACCAATCCTTTACAAGCTGATTCTGATAATGATGGAATGCCGGATGGGTTTGAAATTAAGTACCAGTTAACGCGAACTGGTGCTGAAGAAGATACTGATGGAGATGGTTTAAATAATAAAGATGAAGCTACTCATGGTACGAATCCTCGTCAGCCAGATACTGATGGTGATTATTTATGGGATGGTGAAGAAGTTACCGTGGGTAGTAATCCTTTATTGGCAAATTCTGATGGACAAGGACGTCAGGATGGTGAAGAGATATTAGTTGACTACAGTGATCCTAGCCAAGCTGCAGATGATCTTACAGCTAAGGAACTTGTGGAAGGAACACTACAGTTTACACCGTTAGATCATATTCGTATTAACCGTGAAGGGCGGTTGGTTTTTGATAACAATACAGTACTGACAGCCTTTGCTCAGTTAACACTTGGGTTTGATACTGGCACCTCAACTTTATTTGATGATGATATAAAACGTTTGCATGATAATATTGGAGCAGCTGTTGCGGAAATTACCCTTGATAATGGTGTTAAAAAAGCTGAGGGTATGATTAATTTCAGGTTGCAGCAAATAAATAATGTTCGAGTTACACGAAAATTACAGGTTATTAATGATCAAACCCAATTTATTTCTGGCCTTCGATATTTAGAAGTATTTAGCAACCCTACTGATGCTATACAGCCTGTGAAAGCACGGATTCTTTCTGATTTTACCTACCGAACCCAAAGCCAAATCATCACCAGTAGTGGTGATGATCAATTAACCGCAGAAGATCAGTATGTGATCTTCCAGGCTACAGATCGCTATTCTAGAAAAGCATATTTTGCACATGTTTTTGCAGGACCCAATCGAGACTTACGGCCTGCACAATCAACAGGTATCAGAGTTGATTCTAATAATGATTGGCAAATTGATTATGAGTTTAACATCCCTGCAAAAAGTACTCGCTATGTGTTGCACTTTTTCTTAACAGCAAGCAGTGTAAATGAGCTACAGCAAATGGTCAGCAAAGTATTAACCATGCCGGAAATGGTAATTACAGGACTCACAGCACAAGAGCAGCAGCAAACGTCGAATATATTTGCATTTACTGATCAGGACTTGGATGGTGTGGCTGATGTTGATGAAGCAGGTCAGGGTACCGATGTGGCTAAGGCTGACAGTGACGGTGATGGACTATTAGATGCAGAAGACCCTGCACCACAACAAGCGGATAATATTGCACCCAGTATTAATATTCAGGGTATTAGCGAGGGACAACAGGTCATTGCAGGGCAAACACTTAAATTACAGGTGCATACAACAGATGATGGTAAAGTGGCGCAACTGCAATTGGCTGAAAACAATACGGTATTACAGACCATCACGGATCGAGCGCAACTTAATAGTGGAGATGGATATTCAATTACCTATCAAGTACCTGATCAAGCAGGACAAACCGCTGCTCAACTGACATTTACTGTGCAGGATACAAATAATAATCAACAGACTAAAACTGTTAATTTAACGATTATTACTGATCCAGGTACAACGTTAACTGGTCGAGTCATTAATGAGTTGGGGCAGCCGCTAGCAAATGTAACTGTGATAGTTGATGAGCAAAATAGTGTTCAGACTGATACTGAAGGTCGATGGAAAATAGAGAATATTCCTGCACGGGTGAGTGAGCATCAAGTTCGTTATTCACTACTAGCGGGTGGTTATACCTACACAAATAAAGAAGTGCTGAATGAATGGGTCAGTGGTGGAGAAACCCAACTGAATGATATGACCCTTACTTTCGCTGGAGAAGCAATGCCTGTGCTACGGGATACAAGTCAGCAGCAGCCTTCAGCTCATCAACCTATAGGTGTTAAACAACCGGTTCATCGCAATGCACTATTACCCATTACACCGAAAAACTGCCGTATTTTTGGGGAGCCATGTCGGCAAGTGTTAATTGATTTTGCTGGGATACTTCGTTTATTACCTGAGAGTCAATCTGCCTTTACTACAAGATCACCGTTTCTAGCAATTTTGGGTACACAGGAGCAAGCGCCAGAATCGGGTGATGTCTATTATTGGGAAGATAATCAGCGGTGGGTACTTCAATGGCAGAGTATCCCCTTGCATGCTAATAATATCGTGCCTGTACCAATGTATGAGGAAGTACCTACTGTTGAAATATTTAATGATGATTTATTACCAGGTGATGAGAATCCATTCTTAGTATGGCTACGCAGTGATGCTCCCTTGTCACTTAACGTTGATCCTTCAATACCTCGAAATAGTTATCGATTGAATATGAGTAAAGATGGAACGATAAAACTTTATTATCAACAGGTTCAACTTGAGGATGGCTTCAGTGCTCATATTTCCCTATTTAAGGACTTTGCTCGTTATAAATTTAATAACTACAACTATCGGGTAGATTTTCAGCAAGCAAATAATTTATCTTTTCCAAATAATGGTACGGATGCTAATGAGAGGTATGAAGGAACATTCCCACTCTCTAATCATATTATTACCTACTTGCCTGATGGCACAGGTCATTACCGTATTACCACTGAACAAGCCTGTGTTGATAATGACCACGATGAAGTATGTGATGGTCGTGAGTATATACTAGGTATGAGTACTGAAAAGCAAGACACTGATGGCGACGGGCTATGGGATAACTTTGAATTAAAATATGGTTTTAATCCATTAGTTGATGAAGGTATTAATGATCAAGATACCGATCAGGATGGCTTAACCACGCTTCAAGAACAGCTGCATTTTGCTAACCCCAAACAAAAAGACTCTGACGGCGATGGTATTATTGATGGAGAAGAAGTTAATAGCCATCAAACCTTAGCATACTCAATACACAGTGATGAAGACTTATTAACGGACCAAGAAGAGTTAGCATTAAATACACAAGCTAATAATAAAGACTCTGATAACGATGGCTTAAGAGATGATTTAGAAATCATCCATTATACCAATCCAAAACTTGAAGATAGTGATCAGGATGGTTTAAAAGATGGGTTTGAAATTAAATATGATTTACAGCGTGTATTACCAGAAGATGATAGTGATCAAGATGGTTTAACCAACCTTGAAGAACAACAATTAAATACCAACCCTCGTGCAAAAGATACAGATCAGGATGGATTATCAGATGAGCAGGAACTTCGTTTTGAAACTGATCCCACACGGTTTGATACTGATAATGGTGGGCGAGGTGATGCAGGTGAAATACTTGTAGATATTACTGATCCTTATAATGGGTTTGATGATTTTATTCGTGGTAATTCTTCTAATGTTTGTGTTTGGCTGGATTATCGTTGTAACCCCAAAGTCTTCTTCCGTGACAGCAATGGTGGAGTCTGGGCACCGACAGTGCTGTATGGTGGCATAGGTAATGGTAATTATTATGATGGAAGTGCGAGGAATGATAGAGAGTGGTTACATTTGAAATACAAAGTTGGAGGTAGCATTATTACCCGTAATGATAACCAACGGTATACCTCAAATGCTCTTGATTCAATAGCAAGCTCAATATTTGGACGATATCACTCTTATGGATTAAGCCCTCAATATCAACAGCTCTACTACCCTAAAGTTAATTTAAGTAATCAGTTAGCGGCTACAAGAACAATCTATATCTCTTCCTATGGGCAGCCATTTGTGCGCTATATTGATACCATTTCTAATCAAGGTCAACTACCCCAAACAGTGAATTTAGGCTACGAGTTAGGTGAGATAAGTCATGGTGAAATAGTGGCCACATCCAGTGGTGATTTATCATTTGATATTGCACAGGATCGTTATGTTATCAGCCAAACGGGCGAAACGAGCTACTTGATCTGGGTGTTTGCGGGTAGTGCATTAGTTGAAAACAGTGGTATAAGTACTGACCCGGTTATAAAACCATCTATTGATGGAAGTCAGAAAGTAATTAATTATACGATACATTTAAGTTCAAGAGCAGGTGCATCCATATTGCATTTTGTGGCTATGGCAGAGTCACTGGAAAGTGCTAAACAGCTTGCTGAAAAAATAGTGAGTTTACAGGGGAATACATTGGATGGAGTACCTAGTCAGTTGCGTGATACTGTACAGAACTTTGCAGTATGCACAGATAATGATAATGACCTGCTGTGTGATTATGAAGAGAGTGTTTCAGCATCTACCGAAAATATGGATGCAGATAATGACGGTTACATTGATGGATTAGAACAACGTTTTCACTCTGAAATAAAAAATACAGAGTCGATTCCTGAACATAGTATTTTTGTAACAGTTCCTCAAGCGGTTGGTAATAGTCGGCTTTATAAAGTCAATCCTCGTAATGGTGCCGCAACGTTAATAGGTGATACTGCTCACCAACAGATAGCAGCAATTGATACGACAATAACGGGTGATTTAATTGCTCTAGCAAAATCTGATTCAACTACTGAAAACTATCAGTGGATTACCTTTGATTTAGAAAGTGGTATGACATCAACTTACTATGAAAATAGTACAGCTTTTGGTGGAGTACTTCCTGTTATAAGTAATAAAGTTTCTAGCGAAACCTCAATATCCAGTAATTCAATTACAGATATACTCGTACTGGGGTTAAGTAATAGTACTGATGGATACTTAGCACTTGATACTGGAAGTCAATCAGCCAGAAATCGGTTAGGTATTTATGAAATAGGTGAGCAATTAATTGATCTGACAGAGCAAGATGAAAATGTTGAGTCGTGTGGCCAAGCTATTGCTCAACGTGGTAATTACCCACAAGCACCCGTCTATGTGATTGCTGAATGTAAACTCTTTAAAATCGACTTAGTTAATAACAAAATACTGGCATCTGGCGACATATCGTTTCCAGACTCTTTAGGAGTGCAGCGTAAAGTTATTGCAATGGATTATCATCGTTGGCTTGACAAGTTTGTTGCCATTATTTCGGATAAAATAGTGGAAAATGGACAAACACGTACATGGTTAGCCTTAATTGATCCTCGTTATGGAGATATTCGGTTTATTGGTGAGACGGTCACGGGTGCGAATACGATATCAGTATTGTTACCTGATGAAATAGTGAAGCGACCCGCTAGACCTCCATTTAGATACTCGATGCCATATTAATAATGAGGTGGCTATTTACAACCTAATGTGCATAACGCAGAAAATAAGGGTATTTATTTCACCCGCCGCAGATGGCCATCCGTGGCCGCTGCGGCATAACGATGCTCCCGGCATCTGCTCCATAAACACCCTTAATTTCTGCAGGTAAACATTGTGCATTAAACTGACAAGTTGGCTTACCTATATGGCTAATGTGAAGTGTATTTTTAGGATTTTTTTGTATGGATCAGATAGTAAGGCACAGTAAGACCAACACCACGAAACCGTTTGCGACATGGATGTCGCAGCCGAGCCTCCAGGGATGGATTTACGGCGTGTTGAGTGGTGTTGGTGCTATCTGGGCAAACGAGTGGTCCATGGGGAAAATAAGGTAATAACTACATACCTTACAACGAGTATATATAGATAAACAAGGCTTTAAGACTGCTATACTTTACAAGTTATTGTTTTAATCTGTCGCTTTGTTACCACTTAATAGTGGAACGATTTAAAGCTTAAAAAAACAGGAGTAATGTATGAAGTATAGAAACGGTATGTTGAGCGTTTTAATTATTTCTGCCGTTATCGCTGGTTGCTCCCGTGATGAAAAAAAAGAAGTGTTATCTGATAACTCCACCCTGGCAAAAGTGAACGATAAAATAATAACAAAAGATGCTTTTAATGCTTATTTGCAGTTTAAGCGGATACCCAGTGATAATACAGACTTAAAGTCGCGCGCATTGGCACAGTATCTTGAGCGGGAAGCACTTGCTAATGTGATAGAAAAACAGTCCCTCGTTACACAACAACAAATTGATACGGAGATTAATGAGTTTAAAAAACAGATGTTGATCAGTCGTTATTTTGATCAATATTTACAGAATCAAATTACTGATGAGGCGGTTGCGGATTATTATGCAAAAAATCAACAGCAATACTCTGCTGAAAAAGTTCACGTTGCGCATATATTAATTCGAACCAAACCTTCAATGACTGACGCAGAAAGGCAAGCAAAGTTAAATCAAGCTCAAGAGTTGTATAGCAAAATACAGGCAGATGCTGATTTTAATGAAACCGCTAAGCAGTACTCCGAAGATAAGCTTTCTGCGACAAAAGGTGGTGATTTAGGTTGGCTGCCCAAAGGTGCAATAGCACCGACGTTTTCAACAACTGCCTTTGCAATGGCACAAGGCGAAGTTTCTACACCAGTAGCAACGCCCTATGGTTTCCATATCATTAAAGTGGTTGAGCCAGCGAAGACGATTCAGCAACCTTTGGAAAAAGTACGTGGTGATATACGTTATATTTTACGACAGGAGGCTCGCAAAGCTGAACTTGATCGATTATTACAATTAGCAAAAATAAAACGGCTACAGGAGCCTTAATGTGATTAGGCGGTTAGCAGCGGTTAAAAAAATGATGGGGTCTTATATTCGCAGTGCTTTTATCATCCTGTGCACAGTAACTTTAGCAGGTTGTGATGATGCGCCTTCGACTAAAGAAAAAACATCTGAGCATCCTGTTAGTCAAAATGCTAGCGAGGTGGATGCCTCTGGAAATACTGCAGCTGCAGTAGACAGTAAACCTTTGTATAAAGTAAATGATGCGGTTATACGGGAACAGGACGTGCAGCTAGCAATTGAGCGTACGTTAGGAAATAGCGTTAATTTACAAGATGATGATGCCCTTGAAGAAAAAATTTTACAAAGTTTAGTGCAAAGCCAAGCGATGGCGCAAATGGCCCTGTCCGAAATGTCTGATCAAGAAAAGCAAAAACTAGAGGGGCATGTGAATGCCTATCGTGAAGAACAATTAGTGAAAAGTTACTTAACAAAACACACCAAGCCTGTGCCAGTCACAGCTGAACATGTACAACAGTATTACCAGGCACATCCTGAAGAGTTTAGTGCAGGGGTAAGAAAAACCTTTCAGGTATTTTCCAGTACTGAGCCATTATCGCCGGAACAACAGCAAGCATTGGTCACTCAGTTTGGTCAGTTAACCATGGATATGGATTGGCAAGCACAAGCTCAGCAATGGCAACAGCAGAAACTGCCTGTCAGGCTACAACAAACAACGTTAAAGCCGGACTTATTGCCTGAACCTTTACGGGCGTTAGTTGCTGATACACCTGCAGGCAGTCTTTCAAGAGTTTACACAGATCAGCCAACAGAAAGTGGTGACTTACAACCAGCAGCATCAGGTCAGATCGCAAAAGTAATGCGTGTCAAAGTGCTTAAAGAAGTCAGCCTGGGACAACAAGCATTACCTGAAGTGGCTGATAAAATTAGGCAAAAATTAGCTCCCTTGCGAATCCAGCAGGCGGTTAAAGAAGCGGCTGCAAAAGCAATGGCCCAAGTGACAGTGACTGATTTACGTGAAGAACAGCCTAAATAAATATTAGGGCACCTCAAAAATAATGAATTTTTAGAGATGCCTATCAAACAGTTTATAAGGCAGTAAGCTGGCAAGTATGAGGGAGTTACTTACTTCTTATTGAAGGGTTGAAAAATGTCGTATCACCCCATGCACGCAATTCAATATATCCGATACAGACCTCATTAATTTACCGGCATTTTCAGGAATATTCCTGAAATTCGGGTATCACTGTTATGATGTATTGGCGCTTTTTTCAAACCACTCCCCTTCGTTTGCTCTATTTATTTAGCTTACGACTCCTGTTGTGCCTGATATTGATTGGAGTAAATGTTGGTAGCCAGGCAGCACAGTATTGCTCATCATTGTTTGATGGGGCATTGCAGGTTAACCAGCATCGAGGTGGAATTGTATTTTATTTGGGTGGGAAGGTGGTTAATAACCCCAGCTTTGAACTGGAAACCCCCTGGATCTACGACTGGTTTGCCTGGAACACCTGTGGGCGTTATAACTGCTGGGCATCATATAGCACTGCGAATCAGATGGTTAAGCCGCAGTTTCGTTATAGCCAAAATCACATCAATGTGTACCTTAAACCTCGTCGCTCTTATCAGCTTCAAGCTAGAGATGGCAACCAGTTTGGCAATATTGTTGTGCGGCGTAATGCTGCCCTCCGCTTTGCGCAAGGAATGCCGCGAACACACATTAACTATTTACGTTTAGGTGGCCGTGCCAAAGTTTTGCTGAGTGCAGGCGATTATTGGATTAACTGGTTAAGCCTGGGTAATCGTAGCCAGATTTATTTACGGGGGGATGGACCGGTCACCTTATATGTTAACCATGGTTTTACCTTACCCCGCAGTAGCCGAATTAATATGAATGAGAGTAATGCAGGGAGTACGCCCTTATCCATTTATGTTAATGGTTCAGTTCGGCAAGCTAGAAGTTCGCGGATTACTGCGCGAATTTATACGGAACATCACTATCAGTTTGACCCTGAGAGCCAGCTATATGGTGCACTGAATGCGGGTGATATTGATATTGTCCGGGGGGCGAGGATTTTTTACTTGCCCGAAGCCAGCCAAGGCCAGCCTTTTTACTCGCATTGTCCCGACCTTGATGGTGATGGCATTCTCGATCACCTGGATGATGACCGAGATGGCGATGGCTTCTCCAATGCCATTGAAGAGCAGCTGGGTACCGACCCTGATAATGCGGCAGACAGCCCTCCGGATATGGACAATGATAAAATTCCAGATGCGCTGGATGATGATATCGATGGTGATGGTATCAGCAATGTCCATGAGCAACAGCTAGGTACCAATCCTCGTGATCCTAATAGTGTCCCCCCTGATCTGGATAATGATGGTATTCCTGATGCGCTGGATCAGGACCGTGATGGTGATGGTGTTCTGAATAGTGTTGATGCCTTTCCTGATGATCCCAATGAGAGCAGTGATCTGGATGGCGATGGTATTGGTGATAATGCCGATACGGATCGGGATGGTGACGGTATCAGTAATACCTATGAGCAACAACTTGGTACCGACCCCAATGATGCCTCAAGTACACCTCCTGACTTGGATAAGGATGGTATTCCCGATGCGTTGGATGACGACCGGGATGGTGATGGGGTCAACAATGCTAATGATCAGTTCCCCGATGACCCCAAGGAAAGCAGTGACCTGGACGGCGATGGCATAGGCGATAATGCCGACACCGATCGGGATGGGGATGGTATCAGTAATGACTATGAAACCCAGCTTGGCACCGACCCCAACGATGCCACAAGCACGCCCCCTGACCTGGATAAAGACGGTATTCCTGATGCGTTGGATGACGACCGAGATGGCGATGGGATCAACAATACGCTGGATCGCTTCCCCAATGATCCTCACGAACATTCAGATTTAGATGGCGATGGTATTGGTGATAATGCGGATACGGATCGGGACGGGGATGGTATCAGTAATGCCTATGAAACTCAGTTAGGCACTGATCCTAACAATGCGGCCAGTACGCCTCCGGACTTGGATAAGGATGGTATTCCTGATGCGTTAGATGATGACCGGGATGGTGATGGGGTTGCGAATGATCAAGATGCTTTCCCCGATGATCCCAGTGAAAGCAGTGACTTAGATGGTGATGGTATTGGCGACAATGCCGATACGGATCGTGACGGGGATGGTATCAGCAATGACTATGAAACCCAGCTAGGGACTGACCCTAATGATGCATCCATTACGCCCCCCGACCTGGATAAAGATGGTATTCCAGATGCCCTGGATGATGATCGGGATGGTGATGGGGTCGCGAATGATCAAGATGCTTTCCCCGATGATGCTAATGAAAGCAGTGACCTTGATGGTGATGGTATAGGTGACAATGCCGACACTGATCGTGATGGGGATGGTATCAGTAATGCCTATGAAACCCAGTTAGGCACTGATCCTAACGATGCGGCCAGTAACCCCTCAGACTTGGATAAGGATGGTATTCCCGATGCCCTGGATGATGATCGGGACGGTGACGGGGTCAACAATGCGCAGGATGCCTTCCCAGATGATGTCAGTGAGTCTAGTGATATCGATGGTGATGGCGAAGGGGATAACAGTGATCCTGATAAAGACGGTGATGGCATTAGTAATGCGTATGAAGATCAGCTTGGCACTGACCCCAGTGACCCGAACAGTACCCCTGCAGATTTAGACAAGGATGGAATTCCTGACCCATTGGATAATGACCGAGATGGTGATGGTGTCACTAATGATGAAGATGCTTTCCCAGACGATGCAACTGAATCCAGTGATATGGATGGGGATGGTCAGGGAGATAACAGTGATCCCGATAAAGATGGGGATGGTATCAGTAATGCGTATGAAACCCAGCTTGGTACCGATCCAAATGACCCAGCCAGTACGCCCCCGGACATGGATAAGGATGGTATTCCTGATGTGCTGGATGATGATAAAGATGGAGATGGTGTCAACAATGATGAAGATGCCTTTCCCGATGATGCCACAGAGTCCAGTGACTTAGACGGTGACGGACAAGGGGATAATAGTGATCTGGATAAAGATGGCGATGGCATCAGTAATGACTTTGAAACCCAGCTCGGTACCGATCCTGCTGACAGTACCAGTACGCCTCCAGACAGTGATAAAGATGGCAAGCCAGACGCCATTGATGATGATCGAGATGGCGATGGTGTTGTCAATGACAGCGACGCTTTTCCTGATAATCCTAATGAAACCCATGATTTAGATGGTGATGGCATTGGGGATAACAGTGATCCCGATAAAGATGGTGATGGTGTCAGTAATGAGGATGAACTGGCGGCAGGTACAAACCCTGCAGATGCAACAGATTATCCTGTTTTAGAGCCTCCCCAGCCACTTATCAGTACCCCTGATAATCAGCAAGTCTCAACAGATACGCTGTTGATCGAAGGTGGTCTAAAACAGCAGTGGGATAACAGCTTGCAGTGGGCTGCCCGAAGTGATCGCTTTGGGGATACGCCCTTTGTGGTTAAGTTGCTGCAAGGGAACCGTTGGCAAACCACTGTGCCATTGGCCGTGGGGCGCAATATTATTGTAGTTTCTGCTAAGGACAGTCGCGGACGAGTAGGGCAGGCACAGCTTACGGTGACTCGTGTTGATACGGGAGTAGCGTTGGCCCTGCAAGTTAACCAGCCAGTACCGGGTAGTGTGGTCACGCAAAATACTGTTGTGGTTAGCGGTGACATCACCATTCCTAAAGCGGTAGCTCAACTTTCAGTCACCGTAGCAGGACAACCTGCTGTGGTGAGTCCAACCTCAGATAATACACGTTTTACCTTTACCGCTGAGGCGGTCACCCTGGTAGAAGGCAGTAATACCCTGGCCTTACAGTTAAAGGCTGACGAGCAGACCCTCGACCGCACACTAACCTTAACCTACAAAACAGAAATTACCGCAGCAGCGCCGACGATTGCGGCCGTTCAGCCGGCTAAAAATAGCTGGTTAGCGGAGCCAGGATGGATACAGCAGGCCACTATAAGTAGTACCGTAGGGTTAGCAAAAGTACAGCTCAATCAGCAGGATATTCCCCTAGGCTCAGTACAACCCAAAACCTTTCAGTTGCAGGAATTGGTGAGCTGGGGAGGACAGGGGGATAGTTGGACGGTGACCCTTCGTGCTGAGGACAACCTGGGACAGGTGACCGAGCAGCAACTAACGTATCATCGGGATCAAACCCCGCCTGTTATTCGTTTACAGGCTGCTGCGGGGAGCGGGAGTTTGCAGCCGTTACCCGCTGTCAATCAAGTGGTCACTCAGCCTTATCCATTACTGGGTTCAGTGCTGGAAGAGCAACTGGCGAGCTTCACGATTAATGATCAGCCTGTCACTCTGTTACCTGTCAGTGGCTCACCTAATGCATTGAGCTTTAATTCAGCCATTTCACTGGTGCCTGGACAAAGTCAATTGGTCACGTTAAGGGCTGTAGATCAAGCGGGTAATCAGCAGGTACTGAGTTATGCCTTGCAGCTCCGTGGGGAAGTTAATCTGAAGTGGTTAAGTCCATTAACAGCAGAGTATGTGCTGACTGGAGATGAGCCTTATCAGCTGGAGGTGGCAGTTCAGCTTTCAGGCACAGTAAGTGTGGGTACTGTGGTAGCGGTTCAGCTTGTAAGTGATGGCGGTGATACCACTTCCGATAGTACCGCCTCTGCCGCCATTGAGTTACAAGGCAATGATGTGCTGCGCTCCGCGACCTTAAATTTACCGAATACCCCAGGTAGTTTTCAGTTGGTTGCCCAAGCCACGGTTCAGGGGGAGGTTGTGAAGTCCATTACTCAACCGCTCCAGCTATTACCGGTTGAGCAGAAGCCTGTTGCCCTTGAACGAACCAGTCCAATAATTGGCAGTGAAGGTAACGAACCTAATCTGCCAATAACCTTTTATTTTAATCAGCCGGTTGATCAGTCTCTGTTAGTGGTGAAGGTGAATGAGACAGCCCATGGCTACAGTTATCAGGATATGGACCCGGCAGGTACTACGGGCGAGTCTGCTAAAGGCTATCAGCTGCAAGCGATAAACCGTGACTTTGCCCCAGTTACAGGCTCACTTTCTGTATTGCCTGGGGAGCAGGTGGTGGCATTTTATCCCCAGCAGGCGTTAGCCTATGGCGCTACGGTTTATGTCCAGGTGCAGTACCAAGGGCAGGAAATGCTCCGAGGCAATTATCGGACACGGCCACTGCCCACGTTTGTCAATGGTGCCATCATGGATATCTACCACCAGCCGGTCGCCGATATTCAAGTGCGTTTGCAAGGTCCTGTCGCGAGCGCAACTGTCTCAGCAAGTGATTCATTCACGTTTAATAGAACGGCAGTGACCAATAGCGATGGTGCTTATCATTTTGGCTACGGTGATAATGCGCAGCAAACACTGTCTGGTGGGCGTTATCGTTTAGAGATTAATCCAGGATTAACAAATCGACGTTTTGGCTCGCGTGTGCGTTGGTTAGATATTGAAGGAGGGCGACGCAATGAGGCCAGTATTGTGTCGCTGATACCTATGACTGAACAAGTGCTATATACCCCTGTGCAGTCTGGCCGTGTTAATCGCTTTGCTAATGATGCATTGCTCCTGGATAGTCAACAGGCCAGGCTGTTGTTTACCGATGGTCGTCAGCAAGGAGCTATGGCCGCGGT
This sequence comes from Zooshikella ganghwensis DSM 15267, assembly GCF_000428585.1. GTDB lineage: Bacteria > Pseudomonadota > Gammaproteobacteria > Pseudomonadales > Zooshikellaceae > Zooshikella > Zooshikella ganghwensis. Next base: position 71,112 of record NZ_AUAF01000006.1, read on the forward strand.
TTTTGTACCAGACAATCAAATCCCGTTTCCCATGACCCGTCCATTAATTCCTCAGTGGGCTTATGTGTTGCAGCCAGCCGGGGTTCAAGTCAGTGGTTCGTTGGCTGTTGATTTTGTTATTCCTGCATTGGATGGCAGCTATGATCATGTTCCCCCCAATGACAGTTATGTATTTTTACTGGGCTATAGTGGACAAGCTGATAGGATGGTGCCTGTAGGTGTTGGTCAGATTCAAAATAATCGCGTGGTGAGTCAGGGAGACACTTACTATGATCGGCTGGATGCCATTGCTTATGGTATTGCGGCACCAGCTTATCAAGAAACACTGAAAAATTATGCTGAGGGTAAAGCGAGTTTTGCAGAAGTGCTGTTGTTATTGCAGGAATAATGAGCTTATTGCGTTGATTGAAGTTGGGTGTTGGGTGTAAGGCAATAAAGTAAAGTTATTTTTTCCGCCCGCATTAGAAGGCCATCCTTGGCCACTAATGCTAACGATGCTCCCGGCATCTGCTCCAAAAACAACCTTACCTTATGCCCCAAACATTGAGTCAATAAATCAGATTGGGTGAAAAGAATAATTATTTGTTTGTTTAGTATTGGTGGGGTGTGGGTTCAGGTGCTTATAACGCCTAAGCCATGAAATTGGAATTTATAGTCAACCGTATCAAGGGAATGTGTACAGGCAAAAATACGTTTTTGAACGTAGGGTAGTTAAAAATATGCAGTGGTATGTGCTTGTTTTTAAATATATTAAAAAAGTGCAAAAGTACTTTTTATTGCCGTTTATTATTTTTCTAGTTGGCTATAGTACATTGACTCATAGCTTTTTATTAAATCCTAATATTCCTTCTAGCAATTACAATTACACTTCGCATACGGCTCAAGGAGCTGTTTATGCTAGGCAGACAGTTTTAGGTGAAAATGGTGCACCTGTTTTGGTTGAGTATGACTTGAAGGGTAATGAAGTTAAGGAAATAGGAGAGCAGACTGGTAGATATGAAAATGTCAGAATTATGAGTGGTGAGCAGTTTAATGGCTATCTTCGAAAAAAAGAAAAATTAGAAAGGCAATACTTTAACCAGTTTGATATCTTATCTAGAGACGAGTATCAATGGACTAGGTTTGTAGATCAGAATGGAAACCATGTTGAAAAGAAAGTTTTATTACCCGATACATTATATGTATGGGTGTTAAAACCTGGCTTTATCTACCCTGGAAAAAATTATATTCTACTTGAGGTTCCAATTTATCATAATGAAGACCCTGTTTCTGTAATACCAGAAAACTATATCAGGAGTTTGTTGGTTTCGACGGAGTCAGGAAAAATTATTTACAGAACTGAAAAGAATATTGGTTATAAAACTGGGTTTGTAGAAGGGAAAAGTACTGGTATTAATCGTTTTTTTACGAGAAGTGCGAGTGATGTTTTATTAAACCCAATACCTAATATAAAAATGATGGCTATGACTGGCAATGGTGATTTTTCATCTATGACCAATCAAGAAGGTAAGTATAGGCTAGAATTTTATAATCCAGCATGTCCGGGCTTTTTTCATGAGTATAGCAATCCTATTATTGCTGAGTTAAAATACAGTCGCTTTCACCCTAGAAAGACTGACTACTTTCCCTACTATCTTATAAAAGAAACCATATCTACATGTATTGGTTTAACTTCTTTGGGACCTACAGATGAAGTATATACATCTCAAAGTGGTTACTTATATCAGAGTGTAGATTTTCCTGTAGATATGCTAGTAGTTAGAGGGAAGGGAAGTTTTTTTAATAAGCTAGATGAAAAGGTTCCTCTTGCGAGTGAACAAACAAATTTAACATTATTTGATAGCACTAAATCACTAGAAGAAAAAATAATACCTCAGCTGGACTTAAATAATGATGGGCGTTTAGATACAGTTATTCCTGGGAAAATCGAGGCTGTTTCTACGCTGGATAGCAAAAAAGTTTTTGTTGAAGTCCTAAGTGTAGAAGATGCAGAAGTATTGGGTATTTTCTTTTCACCTGATATTTCGGGTAAGCAGCCAGATATTATCCGTCTGCCGGATTGGGCACAAGATTTACAGGATAAAGTATTACTTACACAAATTGCTAAAGAGGATTTAGAAAATACTGATTTATATGTGGTTAGAACGTCAACAGGTGAGTTGGTTGCTGAACAGAAAGGCTTTAATCCTTCAGCCTTGTCTAAAGATGTTGATGACAGTAGCTTTAATTTTTTAGTAAAACTACGAGGTCAGTTAGCTGAGATTTATCATCCTGGTTTTAATTTTTCTATATGGCAAGTTAGTGAAGGTTTTACAACAAATTTTCAGAAAAGGATATATGACCAAATTAGACCTGGAGAACAAATTACAATTTATTTAATTAATCGTGTGACAGGTTATCTTGGTCATAAGACCGTTACGTTAGGTAAAAATTATGCATTAATTGGTAGTAGCGATTTATCGACAGATGTTGGTGAAATACAGCTCTATCCACCTAACTTGAAACTATGGGCTATTCGTCGCCCTTATCCTTCAAGTTTTAATCAAAGCGAACATGACCAAATGATTAGCAATGAAGGAATGGGAATAACGAATGACCAGTTAATTGTTGTGTTTTCAGAATGGTTAGACCATAACGACAATCCTTTGCCTTTTGCATTAGCGGATTATGGATTCACAGGTAGGCTAGCGCGAGTGATAGCCCCATATCAGCTGGGGCCAGCTACTGGTGGAGATGCGCATGTTGCACACTTTAGTATTCGCCCTGGTCGTCAAACTCAGTTGGTACGCTTTCCAGAAAAAGTAGTGAGTCGTCAGCATTTTTATGTACAGGTTAATGCAACACCACAATATCGAAACCCGGATTTTTCATCTGCTCGAATTAGTGGGGAAATGCTCTTTGGTCGTCCAGAAAAGTTTGTACCTGTCAAAGTTCCTATCTTTGATGAAGATGCGGCACGGCAGGCCAATGCGATAACGGCTTCCGAACGGCAGAATTATTTTCAATGGGTTTACCGCCCTGAACTGCAATTTAGCTTATATGATCTGGATGTGCAGTCTTTACAAATCCTCAATATCACCAAGGGCAAGGAAACGATCCGTGATGTGTTAGTCAATCCCACTCTGATTATGCCTGGAGATAAACTGTTAACTTGGTTTTATAGCTTAATTTCTCCTGAAGTCGAAGCATTAAAAAGCTGGTCGAAGCCTGGAGAGCTTGTGTTAGCCATTGGTGATCAAGAGGTGGCTGTTACGTTAGGGAAGGACCAGAAAGTAAATATTGATAACTTGGAAAAAGTCCGTCAGTTGGATGCAGATGGGCTGCTCACCTTACGATTGTACGCCAACAACGATACCCAGAATATTTTATGGCAATACAATTTTCCAGGTCCCTTTCTACGGGTTCCAGAAAAAGTGGTTAAAGGTCGAATTAAATTAGATGTCCCCAATGAACGTGTGTGTACTAATCCTGCTCGTTTGAAATTCATCTTACAACAACCTGCCAAAATCACCCTTACCACCCGTGACCAGTTTAGTGGGAGTGGTGGGTCTGAAACAAAGCTACTGGATGAGGTACTTTATCCAGCAGGTACCCATCTTTATGAGTTTGACCCCGCGGCTTACCCCAATGGACTGTTTAGCTACCAGATGACGGGCGTTTCTGAAATTTCCCATAAAAAAGAGCAGTACAACGGGGTGCTAGAGGTATTTTATGATATCGATAACCAGTTGCCTGTGGGTCATGTGGTGGAGCGCAATATTGATTTATTTACCGGCAATTTAGCCTTCTCTCGCACCGATATTGATATTCCTGGTCGCGGGGGCGGTTTACAGTTTACCCGCAGTTACAACAGCCAAAGCCGTGATGCGGGTCGTTTAGGCCGAGGCTGGAGCCATAACTATGATGTGGCGTTATACCGTACCGGCTGTGGTTATGTCATGGTCAAAGGCATGGTGTTTATTGAAGAAGGGGACCGCTATCGGCCGGGTAAAGGCTACCACGGCACCTTAAAAAAAGTCGGCAATCGTTATGACCTGTACACCAAAGATGGCACTCGCTATCACTTTCGGCAGTATGCCTTCGACCAGAGTAACCGCAGTTGGCATCTCGCTTATATCGAAGACACTAATGGTAACCAAACCCAACTGAGTTATCACGAAGGCTTGGGGGATGGGCGCCTAAAGTCCGTGGTGGACGGTGCAGGTCGCCGTTTGAATTTTTTCTATGAAAGCCGGCAGGGCGATTTCCGTATCACCAAAATCAAAGCCCCGGGTGATCTGGAAGTGGAGTTCTTCTATGACGCCCAAACCCGGTTGGTTAACCGGATCATCCGCAGCCAGCAAACGGCTGTAGAAGAAAAATACGGCTACCAAGGGGCGGTTGATGATCCTCAGCAGATGGCCGACTGGGTGCAGCTGCATCGGATACAAAGTATCACCGATGCCAATGGACATAATACCCGCTATCAAGCCGTGCCCTACCAGCTGCAAGCCTCCGCCACTGAGAATCTGATCATGGATTCGGCCTGGTATAACCAAATCGACTATCCGGATAACACCCAGGCCCAATTCAGTTACAATGGCCGTGCTCGTCGTAATAACACAGAACTCACCACGACCGTCACCGATAACCGCGGGAACGAGACCCGTTATACCTTTAACCGTTATGGTTCCCCGTTAACCATCACCTCCCCTGCGGGCACCATTGAACATACCTGGGCTGACTTGGATGTCTTGCTGCTGTCTCGCACCAATGAAAATGGCGTCAAGACCACCTACACCTACGATGAACATGGCAATATCCTCACCGAAAAAGTCAGTGGAAAAGCAGACCACCCGGCCAAGGTCAATACCTATGTGCTGTTAGGGGAAGGTGCGGCTGAAGGCACTATTAAAAACCGGCCGGCCACCCAACAGGACCGGGAAGGGCGGCTGACCCGCTTCAACTATGATAAACGAGGCAATTTGCTCACAGTCACCCATCCGGATAGCACCACCGAAACCTTTACCTATGCCAACAATGGTGATCGCCTAACGGCCACCAATCAACGCGGCCATACCACCCGCTTTGCCTATGATGAATACGGCTATCTGGCCAGTACCACCGATGCCTTAGGCGGCATCACTCGACAGCAGTGGAATGTGCGGGGGTTAAAACTGCAAGAGCAAAATGCCCGCACCGATGTACTGGGCCTGACCCGTTACCGCTATGATGGCTTAGGCCGCCTGATTCGCCGTATTGATGCACTGCGTAACGAACGCACCTACGCCTACGATGACAATGGCAATAAGCTACGGGAGACGGATGAATTAGGTCGGGTCAGTGAATGGGACTACGACAGCCTGAATCGGGTGATTGAGCAGCGTAAGACCTTAGCGGGGCAGGTATTACGCCAGCAACAAACCTATGATGCCAACGGTAATGTGCTGAGCAGCACCGACTGGCTTGGGCAGACCACTGAGTATGCCTATGATGAAGTGAATCGCCGGATTTTAGAAACCTTACCCCCCGACAGTGCCGGAGAACGAGCCCAAACCCGCTTTGCCTATGACAAAGTGGGCAATCTGACCTTAGAAACCCGCCCGTTAAACCGCATCACTGAGTACCGTTATGATGATTATGATCGGCGGGTTTATGTCGGCGCTTACCTAAACGTGGGGGGCAGTGAACGGGCCGAGCAGACCACAACCTATGATGAGGTGGGCAATAAACTCAGTGAAACTGACCCGGAAGGGCGGCAGAGCTTTTTTGAATACGATGTTATGAATCGGTTGGTCACTCAGTTACAACCGTTGGGCCGTACTACGCGCTTTGGTTATGATGCCGCAGGCAATCCTATCAAAACCACGGATGCCCTGGACCGCGAGATCACCCAAACCTTTGATGCCCTCAATCGCAAGATTACCGTGACTGATGCCGAAGGCCATACCACCCAGTTAGCCTATGATGCGATCGGTAATCTCACCCAAGCCACTGATGCCCTGGGCCGGGTCAGTCGTACCCGCTATGACCCACTGAACCGTGTGACGGAACAAATCGATGCCTTACAGCACGTGACCCGATTCAGTTACGATGCGGTGGGCAATAAACTCACCGAACTATGGCCCAATGGCCGGTTACTCAGCTACCGCTATGATGACTTTGACCGTCTCACTGAGCAGCGGGATAACCTGGAAGGCAGTGCGCCGCTGTTACAGCAGGTATTTGATGGCAATGGCAACCTGCTGACCGCCACCGATGGCCGTGGCTTGGTCAGCACCTATACCTATGATCAGCGCAATCGACGGCTAACGGAAACCCTGCCAGGTAATCGTCTCACTCAGTATCAATACGATGCGCTGAATAATCTGGTGTTGCGCATTGATCCCCGCAACCAGCGTTGGCAGCAGAGCTTTGACTTACTGAACCGGGTAATCAGCGACACCGACCCCCTCGATCAGCAACAAACGTATAGTTACGACAAGGTGGGCAACCGTCTCACAGTCACCGACAAGCGCGGCGCGACCACCCGTTATAGCTATGATGCCCTCAACCAGTTGCTGACTACCACCGATCCGCTAAGCCAAACCCTGCAGCGCAGCTATGACCTGGTGGGCAATGTGTTGACCGATACCGACAAGCGCGATATTGTCAGTGCCTACAGCTATGACCGCAATAATCGCCGCCTGACCACCACCCGTGCTAATCAGCTGCTCAGTACCCTAAGCTATGATGCAGTGGGCAATACCCTCACCGAGACGGATGCCAACGGCAATACCACGGCCTATGAATACGACAAACTGAACCGAGTGATTGTGGTGCGGCAACCGCTCGATGCCATTGTTCGTCATCGTTACAACCCAATGGGTGATCGGGTGCTGACCATTGATCCGGCGGGGCGAGCTACCACCTGGACCTATGATGTGCGGCGACAACAGTTGAGCGAAACCCTGAATGTCACATTGACCAGCAATGGCAACCCAGCACCCGGCAGTGGTGAAACCACCACCTATGTTTATGACAATGTGGGTAATCGCATTCAACAAACCCGCCCCTTGGGTAATGGCTGGCGCTATGTCTATGATGATGCCAACCGTTTGCAGCAGATTACTGATGGTAACGACCAGACGACAAGTTATGCCTATGACGCCAACAATAACTTGCTGAGCCAGACCAATGCATTAGGGCGGGCCACGACGTTTGCGTACGATGAACTGAATCGGCGTACGACTGTTACCTATCCAACAGACAGCGGCGAAACAGCACGGGTGCATCGTACGGCATATGATGCCAATAACAATATCAGCCAATACACTGATGCCTTAGGCCAGTTAATTACCTATCAATACGATGCGCTGAATCGGGAGACGCAGCGGGAGTATCAACAAGCCCAGCTGATCCCCTCAGGGGCCAGTGTGAGTCTGACCATTCAGCAGGTGACGACACAATATGATGCTAACAGTAATGTCACAGGCATGACCGAAACCTATCAAGTCAGTGGTGGTGCAGGTGGTACGGAGCAGAAAGTCATTCAGCAGGTTTATGATGATTTTGATCGGCTGAGCCAGCGCACGGACGCCTATGGGCAGGTCGTGAATTATCAATACGATGCCAATGGCAATCGCACGGGGTTACGTTATATAGCAGGTGGGGGGACGACAAATACGCCACGTGCAACCAGCTATGTGTATGATGCGCTAAATCGACTGGCACGGGTGGATAATCCCCAGGGCAGTACCCGTTATCAATATGACCTCAGTGGTCTACTCCTGCGCACGTTATATCCTAATAATGCATCCATCAGCCAAAGCTATGATGGCGCAGGGCGGATTTTAGCCATGGAGCATCGAGTAGGGGATACGTTGGTGTCGCAATTTCAGTACCAGTACGATGCCAACGGCAACCGACTACAACAAATCGCCCGTAATGGCAGCACCCTGGAAACCACCACCTATACCTACGATGCGTTAGATCGACTACAACAGGTGACGTATCCTGAACAACAAGTGATGTATGCGTATGATGCAGTGTATAACCGGATACGGGAAACGACCACCGACGCGGCTAATAATCAGGTTATTAAAGATCAGGGTTTTAGCTATAACCTGCGTAATGAGTTGCTGGAAATTAAAGATCTGCCCGCTGACACTGTGGCCGTCAGTTATCAATATGATGCTAATGGTAATCAGATTCAGAAACAAAAAGCGGGTGTAACCACCGACTTTGTCTATGACATCCGTGATCATCTACGACAGGTGATGCAGGGTGGTTCCAGCGTCGGCCAGTTTTTATACGACACTCGTGGTCTACGTGTTGAGAAGTTAGGTAACCGTGGTGTAGAACGGTATACCTATGATGATCAAAGTGTCCTCGCCCAGTTAGATTCCAGCAACAATCCCATCGCCCATTACGATTACGGCCCCGGCCGGTTAATGGCCCTCACCCACCGCGATGAAGGTACCGCCTTTTACCATTTTGATGCGCTAGGCAGTATCGTCAATTTAACCACCACCACAGGTGCGGTACAAACCCGCACACTATATGACGCCTGGGGTCATCATCGCCTGCAAGAAGGTGACAGTTGGAACCGCTTTGGCTTTACCGGCCATGAAGAAGATCCCGAGACCGGTTTAGTGTATGCCAAAGCCCGGTTTTATGACCCGGATGTCGGGCGCTTTTTGAGTATGGATGCCTGGGAAGGGGATTTGACGTTAGCGCCCAGTTTGCATAAGTATTTGTATGCGTATGGGAATCCGCTGGTTTGGGTGGATCCTGATGGGAAGCAGGGCTATCCCGCTACAGCATATACAGCGAAGAAAGAAAGGGAAGCACAGATAAGAAAGGCAGAAGAAGATGCGCTGTATGCACAGCTCGAACAAGATAGTGATCATGGTGCATTTACGGAAGAGTCTACGATAGGAGGGCTTCCTGGCGGGTATCTGTTTTATAGCAGGTCAATGAATGCTGTATTTGGCCCAGGAGGTCACTATATAGATCCAATGATACGGAGTGCTGGTAAAGAAGAATATGCTTCTTATGTGAGCTGGGAGGGGGGGTATACAAATAAATTTGTAAAAGTGTTTACCCCCGTAGCTGCAGGTCTATTGCTTTCACGAAATGCGATGAAAAGCAAAATTATTACTGAGGGGGGAACGTATTCTCCTAGGAAGTCAGTAGGACGTGCAAACACTTGCAGTATAGAAGGACCTTGTTTTAATGAAAAAGGTCAAAAATTAACTCCTCTAACTCCAAATAATACTTCAGTTTCTGGTGCTTCAGGGACGTATGGAAAAGATTTAGGTGGATCGATACAAGAGTCTTTTAATACAGATTATGGTAGTGAGTTATCTAGGTTTAAGCGAACAGGGTTAAATATTGGGCAAGCTCCAGAACGTTTAAGAAGAGGCTTTGGAAATATACCTGAATCCGTAACTACGACGAGCGGAGTACCTATTCATCCTGTTCCAGGGAAAACAACTACAATTCTTGGAAATTATGTTGAGGATATGGACAACATAATTAACAAACAGTTGAACTATCCTAAAACAACGGATTTCGATGCAAAGCCTGGTGGCTTTAATGTATTGAATGTACCTGATGATATGTATAAAACACCGGATCAATTTTGGAATGAAATTAATAAGCCTTTTCTTGATATGGCGATAATGCGTGGTGATGATATTCTGCTAGCTACGAAACCAAGAGCTGATCTATTGCGCCGAGATGATGGTACATTAACAGGTTTTGGGCGTGAAATAGAACATCTAATTGATAATGGATATCGTTATGATAGTGTTACTGGAAAAATGGTTAAGAACTGAGGTCATGAAATGAAAGAACCATATGGGAAAGTGCTTAATTCCAATATAGCTGTGTTTAGAAAACTTGGATTTTCTAAGTCAGTTGATGACGAATACCTTGTAGTTTTTTCGAAAGAAAACTGTTTAGTTGAAATTTCTGCTGAAAGATATTATTTGCCTTCAATTACAACTAAGCTTATCGATCAAAAAGGAAAAAAATATTCGATTCGAATAATCAGGGAAATATTGGATAAAAATAATCTTGAGAAAGACACGAAAGAGCTTGAGGAAATTAGAAGGAAGTACAGATTAGACGACAAAAATATTGATAACGATTTACGCAAAAAGGGAATTGAGGAATATATAAACTTAAGTTTTAAACAATTAGTTGGCTTTTTATCAGGAAACCTAGATACATTAATTGTTATTGATGATCTATTTAAGGCTGAGTATTTAAAAAGGGAGGATGAATTAATGGGACATTTGAGAATATAAGTACAGTAAGAAAAGAAGTAAGAAAGGGACACCCTGTGCGCCGGGCTAAGCCGGCAAAATGTAGAGCACCAAATTGCCGCCGTACTTTTAACCAAGTTATTTATCGTGCCGTTTGGTGGCAATTTGAGCAATTTTTCAAATTAACGTCATAATAAACAAAGAAAGGGGACATGCACTTTTTGACTTAGGACAAAATATGAGCTGAGTAGCGGTGCTAATATACTGATTATTATTTGAGCAGTATTAGATGTGAGGTTTAAGGATGACACGGCCACGAAGTCAATTAGTTAGTGTGGCGGATACGCCGTACTATCACTGTATCTGTCGCTGTGTGCGCAGAGCTTTTTTGTGTGGTGATGATCAGGTAACAGGTAGAAATTTTGACCATCGTAAAGCCTGGTTGGTTGAGCGGCTTACTGAGTTGGTTAAGGTGTTTGCGATTGATATTTGCGCTTATGCGGTGATGTCAAATCAAGAAGAGGACACTCGCTTTTTGACTTAGGACAAAAAGGCATAAGAGGACACTCGCTTTTTGACTTAGGACAAAATATGAGCTGAGTAGCGGTGCTAATATACTGATTATTATTTGAGCAGTATTAGATGTGAGGTTTAAGGATGACACGGCCACGAAGTCAATTAGTTAGTGTGGAGGATACGCCGTACTATCACAAGGATCGCGAAAAAAGGGACACCCTAGATTTGACTTTGATCAAAAAGTAGTCAGGGTTGAGGGGCTATACTTTTGTTTATAAAGTAGTCAATTAGGTGTGGAGGTTTAAGGATGACGAGGCCACGAAGTCAGTTGGTGAGTGTGCAGGATACGCCGTATTATCACTGTATTTGTCGCTGTGTGCGCCGTGCTTTTTTGTGTGGCGATGATCGAGTGACAGGTCAAAATTTTGATCACCGTAAAGCGTGGATGGTTGAGCGTCTTACTGAGCTGGTTAAAGTATTTGCGATTGATATCTGTGCTTATGCGGTGATGTCTAATCATTACCATTTAGTGGTGCGCATTGATCAAGAAAAGGCGGAGCAGTGGTCTGATGATGAAGTGATTCGTCGCTGGCGCAAGTTGTATCAAGGCCCTTCTATGATTCAGCGTTATTTAGCAGGCGCAACACTGGATAAAGCTGAGCTTAATGTTGTTAATGAGATTGTTCAGCAATGGCGGCAACGATTATCTGATTTATCCTGGTTTATGCGTTGTTTAAATGAGCCTATCGCCCGTTGGGCCAATGATGAAGATGGTTGTAAAGGACGATTTTGGGAGGGACGCTTTAAAAGTCAGGCTTTATTGGATGAAGCGGCATTATTGACCTGCATGAGTTATGTGGATTTAAATCCTGTTCGTGCTGGCATGGCAGAAACTCCAGAGGCATCAGATTTTACGTCAATCCAAGCACGGATGGTGGCTTGGGCCAAGCGTCAACAAAAAAGCCAGCAGAAAAGAAAGACGCAAAATCAGACCTTTGTGCGAAAAACAAAACTGCCAAAACAAACCCTACCTGTCGTACCTCTATTACGTTTTTCAGGCAATGAAAAACAAGGTAAGAAAACAACAATCCCCTTCAATTTAAAAGACTATTTGCAATTAGTCGATTGGCTAGGACGTGCTATCCGTGATGATAAGCGTGGTGCTATCAGTACGCAACAGCCTTCTATTATTGATCGATTAAATATTAATAAAGATGAATTGCTTGCGTATGTAAGCCGTAAAGAAAAGCGTTTTATTGATGTGGTTGGAACCGAAAATAGTATTCAACAAGCCGTTATTCAATGGCAACGTAAATTTATTAAAGGTATTCGGTTTGCCAAACAACTATTTTCGGTAGAGAGCACTCAATATACATAATGTAAAAGAGTAAAGAATATAGTTTCATATTAATTGATAAAGAATGTGGTTTGCAAAAAAAAATGGTCGTGAAGAATCGTTATAGTTATGATATTCAGCTTTAGGCAATATTTGATTATTTACTATATGCCGTGTGACCATTTTAAAATAAATAGCTGTATTGGAACAGCTATTTCTGAGGGTAGATGTATAAACAGTCAAAAACAGTTTTGAGGTTTGAAGCTCTTGAACGAGTTTAATGCTAAAAACCATCATCAAGCATTTGGTCCATATCTTTAAGCACATCCTGTGCAAGTTCCTTGATGCCTTTTAATGCTTTTTTTTCAGTCGTTGCAAGGTAGGATAGGTTAGGAAACTCCTTGCATAGACCAATATAGCTTTCGTCTTCTTCTGACCAAACCGTTTTATAAGAAAGGCTTTTGTAGTCGGGCATCCTTACTCCTCCAATAATAAATCAATAAAATTATATTGTGTATCTATTTGGCTTTCAGGGTCAAGCTGTTTATAGCAATATGTTAAAGAGCCTACTTGAAGAAATTGCGGATTAATTACACAAAAACTACAGTTTGTTTGCAAAATGTTTTAAGCTTGATAGAAAGCAATAACTAACGTTCAACTTTTATTGTGGGTAGGTGAAGAACACGTTATGAGGCGTTAATTCTGCTAAGCTGGGGGAAGGAGTTCAGAATAAGAGTTTAATGTAATGAAATGCCTGAAAATAATACTGAGCATGTTATTCATAACATCGACTTCCTTATGGGCTGCTGAGGTACCAGTTGAAGTTGTTGGTTCCGGCGTGGTTCGAATAGCCACAGGAGAGTGGCCTCCATATATATCCAAAAAACTAAAACACTATGGTGTAGTTTCCCATGTCATTAAAGAAGCATTTGCTGAGGAGAATATCAAAGTTGTTTACACTTTTTTTCCTTGGAAGCGGGCATTAAAACAAGTCATGAACGGTAATTGGGATGCTTCTCCATCATGGGTGCCAACCCCTGAGCGATTGCATGATTTTCATTTTAGCGATGTAGTACATACCAGCAGCAAAGTTTTTTTTTATCTGAAAGAGAAACCTTTTGAGTGGCGTTCAATTAATGATCTGCAAAATTACACTATTGGTGCGACACTTGGTTACACCTATGGTGAAACCTTTGATAAAAGTGCAGAAAATGGTCAAATTATTGTGGTGCCACTGAGAAGTGATTTGTTGAATTTTTAAAATGTTACTAAAAGGGCGAATTGAGCTGTTTCCGGTTGAAAAAGAAGTGGGGTTTTCAATTTTGGGTGAGTATTTTAGTGTAGAAGATAGAAAGAGATTTACATTCCACCCTAAACCTGTTTTAGAAACATCACACCATTTAATCTTTACAAAAAATGCTAAAAAGAGTCTTTTCCTGCTGGAAAAGTTCAATCAAGGGTTAGCTAAGTTAAAAGCCAGTGGTGAATTTAAGCGTATGTTTGAAGCAAGCCTTAGGGGGGGAATATAAGGCAGAATAAGTTTAATATTAGCACTAGTATGAAAACTATATACCTTAAAGCTTACATAAATACCTATAAGCTTACAAAAAAGGATTTTTAGAGCTTATGGGAACAAAGGTGAAGCTGTCAAGCGTATTGGGTTTTCAAGGGAAGATTCCTGTTCAGCAGAATTTGCTGTATTTTTTTGGGAACTTACTACTTGACAAATGCTTAACTATGTTTTTTGTAAAAGTGTTAGCAGTAGTTTTTATTTGATTATTGTGGGTTTTATAATGGACGGTAAATAAAAAAATGAACGAAATACTTTAAATGAGGGTTAATGAGTGGATCAAAATCCTAAAACTGTTAAGATATACACTTATGAATACAACAGTTAAGCCTTGCTCGGATCGTTTTTTATATTGTTTTAAGGTTTTAAATGACCTGGTTTATGCTTAAGTTAGGCTGTTTAAAGCTTTGTTAAAACACATTAGTTGAAAGCTAAAAGACAGGCAGTCACTGCTGTGAAACGCCTGTTCAGTAATAATTTAGTGCTGATGTTGTACTGGGTGCGGAGAGTATTCATCCGTACCTTTAGGCAATAAATGATTCGCTAAGGTGTGTAGATCAAGCTTAACCAAGATTCTAAAAGGTGTAGTGATGTCGAGCTCCGATAATAAAGCTCATTTAAATCCCCCCGTTTTTTATACCGCATCAGGGTTGATTATACTCTTGGTGCTATTTACCGCTTTATTTCAGGAAACCGCTGATAGCTGGTTTAAAACAATACAAAGTGGCATTATCGATAATGGCAGTTGGTTTTATGTGCTGACTGTTGCCATTATTTTAATTGTGGTTGCCTTCCTTGGTTTATCTCGTTACGGCGAGATAAAGCTGGGGCCAGATCACTCAACCCCGGATTACTCTTATTTAACCTGGTTTTCCATGCTGTTTTCAGCAGGCATGGGTATAGGCTTAATGTTTTTTGGGGTAGCTGAGCCGGTGATGCATTTTTTATCACCACCGGTAGGTGATGCTAGTACGGTGGAAGCTGCTCGAGAGGCAATGAAAATAACCTTCTTCCATTGGGGGCTTCATGCCTGGGCGATTTATGCCATCGTCGCATTGATCTTGGCTTTCTTTAGTTATCGTCATTCTTTGCCATTAACACTGCGCTCAGCTTTGTATCCTATGATCGGTGAGAGGATATATGGGCCGATTGGTCATGCAGTGGATATTTTTGCAGTGATTGGTACCGTGTTTGGTGTTGCAACCTCACTGGGTTACGGTGTATTGCAAGTCAACTCAGGACTTAACCATTTATTTGATATCCCAGTAGATGTTACAACGCAAGTCTTCCTGATCATTGGGGTGACGTTGCTGGCGATTATTTCTGTCACAACAGGTTTGGACAAAGGTATCCGTATTCTATCAGAGCTGAATATGGGGATGGCGGTTTTACTTTTGGCGTTTGTCTTGCTATTTGGCCCAACGGTCTTCTTGTTGCAAGCCTTTGTACAAAATTTTGGAGCCTATGCTTCAGACATTGTCCGCAATACATTTAACCTGTTTGCCTATGAAAAGACCGACTGGATCGGTGGATGGACCATACTCTACTGGGGCTGGTGGATGTCATGGGCGCCTTTTGTCGGGTTATTTATTGCACGGGTATCGCGAGGCCGGACTATTCGCGAGTTTGCGATGGGCGTACTTTTTGTACCTACTGGCTTTACCCTAATGTGGATGACCTTCTTTGGTAACTCAGCGATTAATATGATTATGAACGAAGGGCTAACATCTTTAGGGGAAACGGTGTCTAGTGATGTGGCTTTAGCGTTATTTGCATTTTTAGAGCAGTTTCCAATGTCCAGCGTACTGTCAGTGCTCGCTACGGTAATGGTCATAGTGTTCTTTGTAACATCATCTGACTCCGGCTCCATGGTGGTGGATATGTTATGTTCCAATGGCCATGACAATACGCCTATTTGGCAGCGAATTTACTGGGCCAGTGCTGAAGGTCTCGTGGCAACAGTCTTATTATTAGTTGGTGGTCTGGGGGCTTTGCAAACCATGACCATTGCCAGTGCTTTGCCTTTTGCAATTGTGTTGCTGATAGCCACTTATGGGTTGATGAAGGCGCTGAGGATAGATGCTGCGAAGCGAGAAAGTCTACAAATGAATATTGCGCCCATTGCACCGACGGGTAAAGCGGGTAGCTGGCAAGACCGGCTGAGTAATATTGTGGATTATCCAAGTCGTGAAAACGTCAAACGGTTTATTGACAAAATTGCGAAACCCGCTTGTGAAACAGTTGCCAGTGAGCTTCAGACCCATGAGTTAGATGCATCTGTAGAAGTCGATGAAGTCAAAAACCGGGTAAGACTGGTCGTGTTTTTAGGAGAGGAAGTTGACTTTGTCTATGAAGTTAGAAGTCGCTCGCACATTAAACCAGCCTATTTGCAACCAGATATGGCTGAGGAAGAAGCTACAGAAGAGCAGCGCTACTACCGGGCAGAAATACACCTGCGTGAAGGTGGGCAGGATTATGATGTTATGGGCTGGTCAAAAGAAGCTGTGATTAATGACATTATTGACCAGTATCATAAACACATGCATTTTCTACACTTACTGCGTTAAATTAAGAATTATTCTTTAATTAATGTGTCGTGTATTAAAAGGGCTTAGAAATAAGCCCTTTTTTTATGGGTAACTTGACAGCGGAGGGTAAATAATGGTTATCCTGTATGATGTATTTTCACGGTGAGTCTGTAAAAATAATATTTACAGTGTTTTACTGACAGTTCCCGGAGTGCAAGTATGGTATGGATACCAACAAGGCTCAAAGCGTTATATCTCATGGGTGCGATAAGAGGTACTCTACAGCTTCGACCACGACCTCGATTACGTTCACGATATAGTTTCTTGAAAATAGTGTGTTGCTGGTTACTGGCTGTATTTTGCTTTTTTGGCTTTTTCCATAGGGCAAATGCACAGACACCTGAGAATATCTTAATCGTGGGGCAAATTGCTGAGCCGAAATCCATGGATCCTCATGCGGCCACTGCACTCAACGATTTTCGTATTTTAATGAATATGTATGATGGCTTAGTGCGTTATAAGCCGGGTACACTGGAGATTGAACCTGCGTTAGCTAAAGCATGGACTATTAGCAAAGACGGTAAACACTATACGTTTACTTTGCGTCAGGGGGTTAAATTTCATGATGGTACTGAATTTACTGCAGAAGCAGTAAAATTTAATTTTGAACGGATGCTTAACGACACGCATCCTTACCATAAAACAGGCCCTTTTCCGTTAGCTTTTTTCTTTAGTGTGGTTGAAAGCGTCATTGTGAAAGGACGCTACTCCGTTGAGTTTGTCTTAAAAGAGCCTTTTGCCCCTTTCCTTTCCAACCTGGCTTATCCTACAGGGTTAATTGTTTCTCCTGCAGCTGTTAAAAAACATGGTAAAGCATTTGGTCGTCAGCCTGTGGGTACTGGGGCGTTTCAATTTGCCGAGTGGCAAGGTAATCAAAAAGTCGTCATTACTCGAAATACTGCCTATTGGGATAGTGCGCCAACTTTAGAGGCTGTTATTTTCCGACCCATCACTGATGCCAATACACGTGTGGCGGAAATGCTAGCGGGTGGTATTGATTTAATGGTGGAAGTGCCACCTGATAACTTGGCAATGTTTGAAAAAGCAAAAGACGTGACTGTGTATCAGCAAACAGGACCTCATGTCTGGTTTTTAATTTTGAATATGAAGCATGGTCCATTTAAAGACAAGCGTATGCGCCAGGCGGTGAATTATGCCATTAATAAGCAAGCGCTGGTTAACAATGTATTGCAAGGCACAGCAGTGATTGCCGCAGGACCTACGCCCCCTGTATTTACATGGGCCTATAATGAGTCCCTTCAACCTTATCCTTATGATCCTGAAAAAGCCCGTAAGTTGATTAAAGCCGCAGGTTATCAAGGAGAAAAGCTGACTTTTTATGTAACAGAGGGTGGCTCTGGCATGTTAGAACCTGTAGCAATGGGTACTGCCATTCAAGCTGATTTGGCGAAAGTCGGGCTAAAGGTGGTTATTGAAAGCTACGAGTGGAATACCTTTTTGGGCAAGGTTAATCCGGGCCTCGGGGAAAAGGCGGACATGGCTGAAATGGCTTGGATGATTAATGATCCCGATACATTGCCTTACTTAGCACTCAGGACAGCCGCTTGGCCTGATAAAGGGGGTTTTAATTCAGGCTATTACACTAATCCGGAAGTGGATGCTTTGTTAAAAGCCGCGAGAAAAACGACAGATCAAGCACAGCGTGGACAGCTTTACCGAAAAGTACAAGCCATTGTGCATGACGATGCACCTTGGGCTTTTATTGCCCACTGGCAGCAAAACGCGGTGGCACACCATTCGGTAAAGGGGTTCCAACTGCAACCATCCTTTTTTTTGTTATTAAAAGATGTACAAAAACAGCGTTAATAATGCAGCACATGCTGTACCGCAGTGGCGCTAGGTCGAATGCTGACTTATATCGGTTACCGTTTATTAGCCATTACTCCCGTACTGCTAGGTTTGTCGCTGCTGGTGTTTTTGGTGATGGCGCTGATCCCTGGTGATCCTGCGACAGCGATTTTAGGTAATTTTGCAACACCGGAAAATGTAGCGCGACTTAATCAGCAGCTTGGTTTAGATAAATCACTTGCAGAGCAATATTTCATTTGGCTAAGTCACTTAGTCCAAGGGGATTGGGGGCGTTCTTATAGTCTCAATCGGCTAGTACTGGATGAAGTCCTGGAGCGATTTCATGCGACGTTAATACTGGCCGGTGCAGCTTGGCTGCTGTGCAGTGTGTTTGGGTTACTGGCAGGCGTAATTGCTGCAGTACGACAGTATAGCTGGATTGATAAAATCGTCACTTTTGTGGTGCTGGTGGGGATATCCATGCCCGCTTTTTGGCTGGGATTGCTCTTGATAATGCTGTTTGCTGTTGAGTGGCAATGGCTTCCTGCCAGTGGTATGTATGCCATTTATGGGGGAGGTGATATCAGGGATTTATTAACGCATCTGGTATTACCTGCATTGACGCTATCCATTGTAGCCATGGGGGTGGTGGCACGGCTTACACGCAGTGCCATGCTGGAAGTGCTGCGGCTGGATTATATTCGTACTGCACGCGCTAAAGGATTAAAAGAGCACCGAGTGGTTTTTCGTCATGCTTTAAAAGCGGCTTTAGTTAATATTATACCTGTCATGGCGATTCAAGCAGGATTTGTGTTGGGGGGAGCCGTTTATATTGAAACGGTTTTTCAATGGCCAGGTATTGGTCGTATGCTGGTAAATGCCATTGCCAGCCGCGATATTTTGTTAGTACAAGGCGGGGTGCTGATGGTAGCCACTGCTTATGTCTTATTTAATTTATGTGCTGATATTGCACAACATGCTTTAGACCCTCGTTTAAGACTGAGAAATCGTATTTAAACTTCAATTATTAAGTCATATTCATGCAGAGCTATGCTGTTTGGCGTAAAGGATTACATAAACCAAATCAGCCTGCTGTTCGGCCTTCAGGCTGGCAGCTTTTTATCCATAATCGCCTGGCGTATGTGGGAATGTGGGTTTTTGTTGGTTGTACCATCGTAGCCTGTTTATCACCTATTCTGCCAATGCCTGACCCTAATGAAACGGCACTTGCCCAGCGTTTGGTTAAGCCTTGGTTTACGCAATGGCTTGCCTCAGGAGTAGAGCAGGACCATGGGGGAGATAGTGGATGGTTAGGGACTGACCACTTAGGACGAGACATGTTGTCACGTTTATTATGGGGAACACAAGTCAGTTTACTGGTAGGCATTTCGGCAACCTTAGTTGCTGCATTGGTTGGGTCTCTCCTGGGATTAGTTGCAGGTTTTTGGGGAGGGCGTACTGATAACTTGCTGATGCGGGGTATCGATATGCTAATGGCTTTTCCCTATATTCTTTTGGCTTTAGCGATTGTGGCCGTATTAGGTGCAGGGTTGATGAATGCTTTGCTTGCTATCGCGATCGTCAATATTCCCTTTTTTGCACGTAATGTGCGTGGTGTCACCCTTGGTATAGCCCGTCAGCCATTTGTTGAAGCTGCACATTTAGTGGGCAAAAACAGACTGCAGATTTTATTGACGGATGTGTTGCCTAATGTCTTGCCTACTATCGTGATCACCATGACAACCACCCTAGGCTGGATGATTCTTGAGACAGCAGGGCTAAGCTTTTTAGGGTTAGGTGCACAACCACCGCAGGCAGACCTGGGCGCTATGTTAGGGGAAGGGCGAAAGCTATTATTTACGGCTCCCCATGTGTCGGTTATCCCGGGCTTGATGATATTTATTTTGGTCATGAGCATTAATCTTGTTGGGGATGGTATACGTGATGTGCTGGATCCTCGCTTAAAGTCTGGTGTAATGGGACGGCCTGCGGCAGCAACTGATGTGCAGTGTGAAAAGATTAAAAGCGAAATGATTACCGCTGAAGTGGATGGTCTTCAAGTAAATCAGTTGCAAACGGAATTTCGAATTGGAGCTACTACCTATCAGGCTATCAATGATGTCAGCTTAACCCTAGCGGCTGGTGAGTGCATGGGGCTGGTGGGGGAGTCAGGCTGTGGTAAGTCCGTTTTAGCACTTTCTATTGCACGTTTGGTCCCTTCGCCACCAGGCTGTATTGTGCACGGAGAGGTCAGGCAGGCCAGGGATGACTTATTACGTATACCTTTGAGTCAGTTGCAGAACATACGAGGTAACAAGGTGGCGTATGTTTTTCAAGATCCCGCAACAGCATTGCATCCGCTGTTTACTATAGGCGATCAGCTAGTAGAGGCAGTTCGGTCACATCATCCAGTTTCGTACCAACAAGCATGGCAGCAAGCGATTAATTGGCTTGAGCGGGTGCAGATACCTAATCCACAGCAGCGTGCACATAGCTACCCTTATCAGCTATCGGGTGGTATGCGGCAGCGGGTGGTGATTGCGATGGCATTAATAAATCAACCCCAGGTGTTAATTGCTGATGAGCCAACAACGGCATTAGATGTGACAGTTCAAGCTCAAATTTTGAGGTTACTTAAAAAGCTACAGCAGGATACAGGTGCCGCATTATTGTTTATTACTCATGACTTTGGCGTCGTCGCTTCGCTTTGTGAGCGAGTAGCCGTTATGTATGCAGGACAGATTGTTGAAATGGGGTATACGTCGGATGTCTTGAATCACCCAGCACATCCCTATACTCACCAATTAATTCGATGTGTTCCTAAGTTAGGTAATCCATTAACGGAGGAAGGCAAGCTTGCCACCATTGAGGGGTTACCGCCAGCCACCAATGCACTACCTACGGGTTGTTTCTTTAAACCACGGTGTCCTTGGGCAGACGCGAGTTGCAGCAAGTCTTCCATTGCCTTGACGCCTATAGCCAGTCAGCATTGGGTACGCTGTGGTAAGCCATTATGAATGTTCAACCTGGTCATTATCCTATATTAGAAGCGAAGCAGTTGTGGCGCACCTTTAGCGAAAAGCACTCATTTTTTAGGCGAAAGCAGCAGGGATTGCATGCCTTGCAAGGGGTTGATCTGTCAGTGCAGGCTGGTGAAGTGCTAGGGGTTGTCGGTGAATCTGGCTGTGGTAAGTCCACATTGGCTCGCTTATTAGTGGGATTAGACCGTCCTTCACGAGGTGATGTTTATTTTAATAACACACCCATTCACAGGCCTGATTCACAACACATGTTGGGTATGTATGACAAAGAAAATAAATACTCACTCGCTAAATCCTTACAATATGTTTTTCAGGATGCGGTAAGTGCGCTTAATCCTCGCAAAACAGTAGCAATGAGTTTGCAAGAACCCATGCAATATTTATTGGGTTTGACACGCCAGCACAGTGAAACCAGGTTAAAACAATTGATGGCTCAGGTTAAATTACCTTATGAACTATTACAGCGCTATCCTCATGAGTTGTCAGGAGGTCAGGCGCAACGGGTGGGAATTGCTCGGGCATTGGCTGCTGATCCAAAGGTTTTGGTGTTAGATGAGCCAGTGTCAGCATTAGATGTTTCTGTTCAGGCGCAAGTGCTTAATGTACTACTGGAATTAAAACAAACACATAAATTGACGTATGTGTTTATTAGTCATGATTTATCGGTAGTCGAAAAAATAAGCCAGCGAGTGAGTGTAATGTATTTTGGTCGAGTGGTTGAGCAAGGACCTGTTAATGATGTTTTTCAACAGCCATGTCATCCCTATACACGACTGTTATTAGCTTCAATTCCCAGGCTTGACCAGTCACTTGATATGAGTGGTATGGATAGTTCTACTGAACTACCTGATCCATTTAATCCACCTAAAGGGTGTGCATTTGCACCTCGATGTTCCAGAGCTAAGCCAACCTGCTTTCAGAAACAGCCAACATTATCCACGATGCCTGGAGAGCAACATACCGCAGCTTGTCACTTTCCACATTTATCCTAGGGCCTGTTAACACTATTTGAATCACCACTGCCGTAGACTATTTTTCCACCTGGCAAGGCACAAGGAATGCCGTGTAGTCATTCTACATAAGTGACTTGTAACGCTGCTAGGTGGAAAAATAATCACGGCCCGAAGGGTTATGATGGTAAAAGCACTACTCGTTGTTGCTCATTGCTCATTTAGAACCACTAAACTTCACGCTTCGCGCCTAGATTAGTGCTTTTACCCCCATAACAGTGATATTAAAATAGTGTTAACAGGCCCTAATGAGACTCGTTGTTGGGTTAATTAAAAGGAGAGCTTTTAAATGGACTTAAAACAACATTTAAAAGAAGGCGGTGGGTTTCTTTGTTGGTTTGCGTTGCTTATTTTAGTGGGATGTGCAGGACACATTGCTCCTGAGAAAAGTGAGTTACACGGTGTTGATGGTGTAGCTTGTGTCGGATACATTGATCAGCCTCCTGAAGGTGTTGTAGCGGAAGAAGATGAGTCATTGCTTGATGAATCTTTAGGAGTAACAGGAGAAGGGAAGCTATGTGCAGGAAAAACGTTTGTAGCAACCAAACCCGTTAAGGTTTACCAAGTATGGAATAGTCAAAAGGATTACACTAAGTATGGTCATTGGTGGTCATTTCAAGTACCTCATGGCCCTAAACAACAATACCGAGAACAAAATGTGATTTGTCCTTCTTGGAGCACATTAGACCGAATGAGTGAATGTACTTTAAAACCAGGTACTAAATTGGTGGTTGGTCCTGGCCAAAGTGCAAACTGCTTGTCAATAAGCTATCCAAAATCTGCCGTTAATCAAGTATTTGTACCTAATGATTCACGTAAGGACATTTTATACGTCGAAAACTGTACACCAGGCGACGTTTGGCCTTAAACTGCATGTATACCCTTCACGAATGATTTCTAGGTTTTGTTATCTTCACTCCTCACCCCAATCACCTATTAATACAGGCTCATGGGTAATATAGGCTCATGGGGCTTCGTCACTCGATGGCCGCACCTAAAAACCATTGGTATTGGGTATATTACCCATCAAAACGGTGGAAGCAGAAAATGCTTACACCGTTTCAATTGACTATGACATCAGTTGTGGCTGCTCTGTGGTAGCGCGTTTTTTAAGGTAAATGTGGCAAATAAAAAGCAAAGGTCCAGCGATACTTACCATTGATAAAAAGATAAATGAATACCGATAATCAATGTAAAGGAACAAGACGGTATATACCGAAATGATTGATGCACGCATAAAAAGAACTACGCGTTGAGCTTGCGCAATGAACCGTCCAATAAATTGATTGGGAATGTAGTGCATGATGATCGTTTGACTGGCAATTCTGGACAGTCCATTGAATAGCCCCCAGCCAGCAGAAGCCACATAAAACAGAGTTATTCCTGTGAAGTTAATGAGCATAGCGGTTGATAAGAAAAAGCCAATGCCCGCACAGATTAGTAAAATAACGCGATGCTCGACTTTTATTAGTTTGAAATGACAACCCCTGACCCCAACCTTTGTTTTGCCGAAACAAATTCAAAGGGACAGGGGATGTCAGTAGAAGAGTTTATCATAGCAGTTTATTGCTGGGTTGATGATAC